>JAUIFR010000065.1 GCA_030430325.1 Bacteroidia bacterium
ACTTTCAAGGATGTTGTTTTCGATGATAAGAAGCTTATCCTAAATCAGTAAAGAGCAAGAGTATTGAGCATACAGCATTCAAGACTCTTGCTGTTGCTCTTGCTCCACCTCACTCACACTCCTAATATTAAAAAAGTACAATAAATGGCGCTTAAATAGCGTGATTTATTGTACTTTTTTTTGAATAATACATGAAGCATCTAACAAATGATAGTCTTGCTTGAAAAGCGAAACGGACATTAATTTTTCACCATACATTTCCTCAATCTCAACCTCTCTACTATGATTAGGGGCATGCAATTGATTCGTGCGTTTCAATAGCTCCCATTGGTAAATCAAGTGCTGCTTTCCTTTCCACACCTCATTCCAATTAAAATCCATGTTGTTAAAATAAGCATAAAAAGGATTGATATTAAATGCATCAAATGCCAAATTATGTCCCCCAAACGAACAAAATCGAATGACATTGAGATCCATGGGAAGCAGCGTTCCATCTGGCTTGAGTATAAACTCAAAAAAGACAGGTAGGTTTCTTAATTTCATTGCGTTTCCGATGTAGTTGAGTTCATCAGTAATCTTATTTGTTAAGGATAAAAAATCTTCATAGTACATCTCCCAAATAGTATTGATCCCTTCCTCTCCATAATGTATTGGCCTTCTATATAATCCGGCAATTTTAGCGGATGAGTCTCCATCATAATAGGCATCCGTGCAAATAATTTCTCCTTCTTCAAAGGATTCAACAATCCATTGGTCTACTGAATAAACACCTTTTAGCTTTTGAGACCATGCAGTTACTTCTTCTATTTTGGTAGCTAGAATACTTGTAAAATCATCATTGCCTTGAAATTTTTGAGCGCCAATACCACCAAATCCTTCTGCTGGTTTAAGTATATATGCTTTGTTCTTATTTAAATCGGGTACTTCTCTTTCATGTTTTATAGGATGAAACTCAAAGTTTGGGTATAAATCTTGCAGTAGGTTTCTCCATGAGATCTTATTTTTTAAATTATTTACCATCTTTCTTCTTCCTTCATCCAATTGATCAATGATTTCATGTATGAGGGTTTCACTGGTCAGCACCACTTGATCTTCTTCAGAAAATACTATTTTTTGCGTTTTAAATTGATTCAACGACATAAGTGTGACGGCTGGATCTTTCTGAATTGCCAGCATAGCCGGTGATAGGCAATCTGCCATTTCGTCATATATAATATATTTTTTATTTTTCATAATATTAATAATTTCCCATTGATACCGTTACTAATCGGTCGCCTTTAAACGGGAGACGACCATGACCTACCCATAAATTATCTAATAGTAAAAAATCACCCTCACTTAAATCACATATATAAGTGTGTTTATCGTAAGCTTCCCAGATAGCGTAAATATCTTCTTTAGTAAGCGGTGTACCGTCTCCAAAGCGGCAATCAGATTGCATCTCAGGTGTAGTGCTAGCATTTATTCCGGCTGCTGCTAGATACTCTTGAGGTGTTTTCCGAAAGACATATTCAATAACAGACGGGTGATAAGCAGTTATTTGACTAATCCAACTGTCTTGCCCCGAATCTGGATGGCTAATGATTCCCGATCGATGATGCGTCACCTCCAATACATCACCAATCCAGCGAGAAGTATTCCCTCCTTCTTCACTTAATTTTAACACCTCCTCTTTGTTATCAGTGCCAAATGTGCTTTTCCATCCTCTAAAATACTCATTATCTTCGGCATTTAATTTTCTTATATAAAGAAGGCCCTTGTCTTTTATTTTTGTGACTAATTCCTTTGGAAGGTCATTTAGTAATGCAATACCATCAGCAATAGGTGTTTGTCCTCCATGGGTCGCTTTTTTTACACATCCAAATGCAATTAAACGCGGCATATTCGATGTGTAAGCTAGCTCATGATGCACGGGTAAAGTCATAAAGGGCGGATAGTATGAAGCTGTATAGGTTTTTTTAGTTAATTCTTCTCGTAATGAAGATCCTCCTTGATAAAAGGTAAGATCAGAGATCACCGATGTGCTACAGCGCTCGAAGTCTTCAATGGTGCCATTAAAAGCACTCCTTATCCAAACTGCGCCATTTTTTTCTAATTCTTCTAATATTACCTTTTTGTAACTTGAATTTGAAATTTCATTCACGTTAATTCTAGATGGTTTCATAATAAATTGGTTTAAATTTTTTTATTCTTACTTTTTTGTTCGGTTTTACATCCAAGTACTGATACCTAGCATCCTACTTTATACATGTTTTTTGAATGGGCATGCAAAATGATTCCCTAACACTAACCATGGCTTTAATAAATTCATCTATTTGTTTTACAGTTAATTCTGAATTAGCTACAATCCTAATTTTTGGTTTTGATACATACCAAACTGCTGAGACCCATACACCATGCTCGTGAAGTAGTTTTCGTGCAAATTCTTGAGGGTGAATATCATTTGGTAAAATTATGGGGATAACGGGCGTACTTCCAAGTACCTCAAAACCCTCTATTGCCAGTTGATCTCTAATCAGCTGGGTATTCCTTCTGAGTCGTTTTGGTAATTCGTTATCTCCTAAAAGTAACTTGATGCTCTCTGAAGTGGCGGCGCATAGTGGTGGGCTCAAAGAAATAGTGCCTATTGAGGTAGGAGTAAAGTTTAAAATGTCAATCACCTCTTTATTAAATGATGATATGGCTGCTCCTGCAGAGCCGGCAAACTTAGAAAATGTTGTCATAATGATCAGATCAATTCCCAAACTTTGAAAATCGCTTGGTTGCATATTATAATGCTCTAAAAGACCTTTTCCTGTAGTGCCAAGCATGCCTGTGGCATGAGCTTCATCTAAAAATAAGGTGGCATTATTATAATTGCTTAAAACAGCCGCAATTTCTGGTAGTGGTGCGATATCAGCATCCATAGAGAATACACTGTCTGTAAGTACCAAAATGCGATCGTCAACTGAACAATACCTTTCAATGCGCTTTTTCAAGTCCTTAGCACTAAGATGTTTGTACAAGTGAAAATGTACATTTGGCGAATCTGCTGCTTTTCTACCTAATGGTTTTGTCGCATTATTGGCAGCGGACATTTGGCAAGCATGCGATAAGGTATCTGCAAAAATATGCACAGGCTTACTCAAGTCGAAACCAGGTAAAGGAGGTCCAAAATGACAATAACTGTTTACAAATCCAGCGACGGCCATCCAGGCATTTAAAAATAAATGGCTATAAGGCATCCCCTTTAATTGGGCAATATCACGCTCTAATTCTTGATGGTAAATGGATCGGCCGTTTAGAGCATGTGCTCCAGAATTAGAAGCACCAAGCCTGTCAATTGCTTCCATGGCAGCAGTTTTCACCCTTGTATTTTCTGTAAAACAAAACAAATCGTTCGAGCAGAGATTTAATGCTCTAAATGACTTATTTACTTGCGAATCGAAAACCTCTGTAGCATAAAAATGCTGCTTATCCATTACAACGAACTGATCAGGATATGGCATATTACTGATCAACTTATTATAGTAGTCTTTAAATCTATTCTCTTTCATTTTTATATTATTTAAACGGTTATAAAATTTCATTAAACTATTTGCTCTTATATCTTTATGAGTTAAAAAACATAACCATTAGCCTTTTGGAATAAACATATAGTATTGAAATACAGTGTATTATTATTTAATTTTTTACTAGTTTGTTATGAAATGGATAGTAGAATAGTTATAAGGAACAATTGCAACAGGTACATATGAATAATTAATTTCTTAACAGCCTATGTTGTATAATCAGTCAAAATTTTGAAGAGGAGGGAAGAAATTATAGGTGTCCTGACCAAAATTTACGAATTTTTTAATAATTTTTGAATGAAATTTGCTAAAATCAGTCAAAATTATATTTTTTTAATAAAAATCCTGGTGCAGCTGCCCAGAACAGGTGCTCATGTGGGACTCATTTGTTTTGAACAAAATTGGCAAATTTACTTCAGTAAAACAGCAAGCTGGTTTCATGCAAAATAGAGTTGGATTTAGCGGTTAATTTTAGGCAAAAAGAATGATGCTAAGGCCTAGTACGTTTGTTTTTAATTAGATTAATTAACGGTATTGCTAATAAAATTGCAAAAACCAAACCCATTATACCTATTATTGACCATTTATAATTGGATGTGTTTTTCAAAGAGACAGGTTTGTTGCTTCCCAACAGCACAAAGCCTGACCAGTAAAATGGGTGGCTGTATAATGCTGTTGTATTTTCACGGAGATATTTCAAACGGGCTTCTTTTAGAGCGATGTCTTTATGCATTCCTTCGGATAAATCCCTATAAAAATTTGTAATGATAAATGTGGATGCATGATCGGCAGACTCCCACAATGTTTGGAGCACACTGGGCGAACCCGCCAGCATGAATCCCCTTGACATGCTCATTACTCCTTCTCCTCTGACAAAGTTGCCTTTTCCTGTTTCACATGCGCTTAATACAACTAGATCAGCCTTAAGTTTAATATTGTTTAGTTCGTAACTAAACAGGGTATCATCCTCTCGCTGATGCTTGGCCTTGGTAAATACCAACTTTGAATAATGATCATTACCTAAATTGGACTTTCCGTGCATGGCTAGATGAATGATGGCATATTCTCCAGCCTCTTTTTTAAAGTTAGACTCAGTAGCTTCATCACCTAGTAAAAAAACACCATCAAAGAAATTGCTTATGCTTCTCACCTCATTTTGTGCACCTGGTAGTGCCTCTAATGTTTGGTTTCTTAACGTGTTCATGCTGTTACGTTGAGCTAATTTTCCTTGTGCATTCACTCCCATGTAGTTTGGGGCTATGGCTAAGCATCTACCATTATTTTTACTAGTTATTTTGGTCGTGTTGTGAAGCTGCAAAGTAGCAGAGTAGTTATAAATGATGGCATACTTTTTAATTAGATAGGAGAGGTCCCGATAATTTGTATTTTTCTTCATTAGGGAGTCTGGATCACGGGTTAGTAAAACTTCGAATGGTATATGTGATATTTTTCCATCTGGTATGATAACCAATCGATTAGCAATGGAATTTGTCGCTTCTGTTATGAAAGGTTCTACGAGTATTTCATATAATAAATGGGATGACTCGGTAAAGGATTGATACTTTATACTTTTTTTATTTTTATCAATACCAGGGAATGTCGTAATTTCTCGTTTTAATCGAGCAATTAAATTGGCTATTTTAGTTAGATTATTAATTTTAGAGAAACTAGCCATAGTTTTACTGATTTTAAATACATAAAAGGCACTATCACCCTCAAAAAAAGATAGTACCAGACTATTAACGTCTAGTGTTTGTTGTATTTGATGAATGGTGGCTACTGATTTGCTATATCTAAATTTGTAATACTCAGGGTAATTTTGTTTTAAAAGTTTTATTAGGCGATGTTGCTTTTCTTTATAAAACAATAGTGAATCGTTATAAATCTGTATCAGTTGTTTGTTTTGGTTTTTTTTGGCTAGATATAAATTCTCTTTAAAAAAATCTATGTTGTTAATTAGTATTTTTTCTTTATTAAGAATTGTTTGCGGTACCCAATTGTAGTATTGAGTTTCTTGTCTACCTACAGATTGCCAGAGCATAAATGCTTTGCTTTTTTCAGCAGTTTGGAATGCCAAGTCAATATATTTTGTATTGCCAGTAATTTTATAAAGCTGGTGTGATACACTTTGGATCAATTCAAAGCAAAACCACATCATATTCATGAGCCCTTTATTGGACTCTTTGAATATAAGCTTTTCACGCATTTTATCAAGTAAAGTGATGCCATCCAAGGCGGTAGATAAGCTGAATTGCAGGTCTTTTAAATTTTTAGTATCAAATTCATACATCTTCTTGAAACAAACGGCTTTGCTTATCAACCCTTGTAATGCTTTGTAGTCATTTTTGTAGTCTTCAATATTTGGGTTGCTATAAATGCTGGTTTCAGTAAAACTATATGTTCTAATGATTAGCACTTTCTGAAAATGGTTAAGTGCTACATAATATTGCTGATTTTCTCTGTAGGCAATTCCTAATGAGCGATGTGCCAGTGCTGTTTCTTCATGATTTGGTCCGAACAATTCCTTGTTGATTTGGACTGCTTGATGAGCGAAGTGTATAGATATTTTATAGTTATGAAGCTTACGGTATGTTCCGCTTAATATCATGTAAGTTGTAGATAAAGAATGCTTGCCCCACTTTTTTGGATATTGTTTATAGCATTGAATGGCTTGTTTATGATAAAATAAAGAGGAGTCGAATTGTTTGATATCTCTAAAATAATAAGCTATGGAGGCATGAATACCACCTATCATGTAGTAATCGTAGTTTGTTGGCTTATTATTATAGATTAATTTACGCAACTTTAATGCTTTATGATAATTAATATAAGCACTATCGTAAATGCCTTGTGTGCAGTAGGTTATGCCCAGTTGATGAAAAAGATCAGATTGTACCACTCTGTGTGGACGATTAGGTTTGCTTAATCGACAAATTCTCAGGGCTTTTCTACCATACATTATTGCAGTTTGGTAATCTTGGCCATAATCATAATAAAATGACATTAATTCAGCATAGCTCATCGCTATATTTAAATGATTGGGAGAAAGGTAATCTAGTCCAGTTTCAAGTGCTAAGGTTGCATATTCTTTTGCTTTAAGGTATTGCTTGCTCAGCAAATAGTATTTTGCAATATTGTTCGTTGTACTGGTGTATTTTTCCCAATTTTGGGAATTTTTAAATAGGGCTGCTGCTTTCAGGTAGTAGTTTATAGCATCACTATAATGTAACTCTAGCTTAAATGAGTCTGCTAATTCTAAATAGTGACTAGCCAGATTACTATTCTTTGTAAAATTAGATTGTACATGGGCTTGAGGTGTATAATTTTCCGTATTTTGGGCATAAGTTTTAATTATTGTAATATATATTGGCGCAAAAAAACCAAAAAATATTCTGACAGATAACATATCGTTTATTCTTTTAAATTGAGCAAAATTGAGCTTACTAAACCATTTATATTGGACTAGTTAGTTTTGATTAGTATTTACCTAAGATGTTTAGTTTATCATAATGATAGTTTGTAACAAATTGAATATTAGTTTATCAATATTTTAGTGATTTACACTTCAAATTAACTTTATTAGTTAATTGGCGTTTCATTACCAATTAATGGTCAGTATATTTGTATAAATAATATCTTAAATAGTTTAAAAACATAACTTTATTATTTTTTTATTTAATTTAAAATATTATAAATCAGTATTTTGCGTATTTATTTTATATTCTTTCGTTATGAAATAAGTTTATGGATGATATTAAATTAGTAATAGAAAGTATTCGATCTGGCAATGATAGTGAGGCTTTTTCAAAAATCCCACAAGAGGTTATGGAAGTCTGTATTCGTGAAATACAAATGAAGCAATCATTGTCAAGAGAGGAAGCCATTAGTATTTATTTTGAGGCGTATCAAATTTTAGTAGAGCGCATAAAAGATGAAAAATTTATATACCATGATGATGTTAAATTTATTGGTTACCTCATTAAAATTTGTAATGTCAGAGCCATTGAATATAAAAATCTTACTAGAGGAGATAAGTTTATCACCCAAGTAGATAACTTAGAGGTATCGCCAAAGGTAATTGCTGAAGCATTTGAGGCAAATTTGACAGAAAGTATTGAAGAAAAGGAAAAAAAGTATGAAATAATATTTGAAAGAAAAACACATAAACAAGTTATACCTGATCAAATTGTGAATGCATTCCATGTTTTAAAGGATGAATGTAAGTTGCTGATATTTGTTAAGGATGTATTGTCGCTTAGTTATAGCGAAATTTATGAAAAAATGAGTGCTTTTTATACAATGAAAAATGTCGAAGTTTGTCGAGCGAAAATTATGAGATGTAGAAAAGCACTTAGAAAATCAATTGATACCAAAAAATAGTAGCAAATCTAAAATGTAAAATCATCATGAATGAAGCGTACGATAATGAGGATTTAATAGATAAGTTTATACATGATCGTTTGGATGAGCATGAGTGTAGAAAATTCAAGGAGAAGTTTAAGAATGACCCTGTTTTTCAGGATGATGTTTTTCAACAAATGAAAGTAATGGCTGCATTAAAAACAGTAAAGGAGCTTCAAGATAAGGTATTTGAATCTGATATGGAGCATCTGTCTATAAAAAATGGTAATGGCCAACATGCAGCTATTGAGTACAAACTAAAAAAGTCGATTACCAATTCGCAAGAAAAAAATACTTCTAACAAACTACGAATAAGAGTATTCTTAGCTGCAGCCTCTGTTTCGATAATTTCCTTAGTTGGTATTTGGCTGCTTATTGATGGTCAAAAAAGTAATCATGAGGTGCTTTATGCAAATTATTATAAACCTTTTCTGGTCGAGCAAACCAGATATATTCAGGATTCTTCTGAGCAAATTAACTACCTATGGAAAACATTTTTTAACCTTTATGCCAACAAAAACTATAGTGAAGGGGTCAATAAACTTAATGAAATACTTCTTTTCGAGCCTGATAATGATATCGCGTATTTTTATTTGGGACAATGTTTCCTCAATAAAAATGAGCCGAGCAAAGCAGTTTCTGCCTTAAGCAAGGTGATGGGAAATATAGAATCTGTCTACTATAATGATGCTATTTGGTATTTATCACTCGTATACCTTAAAATGGGTAATACCTCAGAATGTGAGAAACTGCTAAATGAAATAATTGCAATGCAGGGATTTTATGCTGAAATGGCCATAAATCTTAAAAATGACATTAAAGAACATGGAAATTAGCATCTAATTAATAAATAAAATTAGCTAAAATCATTTAAAATAAAAACAAAATTCAATATATTTTGCAAAATATATTGAAAAATATCTAAAAATTGAACTCAAAAGGTTACCGCCTAGCAAAATTTATTGATTCAATCGTGGGCTTTGTGCTTTTTAAATTTGACTACCAATATTAGTCCTGCTACAGCTACCAAGCTCAAAATAAAAATCAACCAAGTAGAGGAGAAAGTATTGGCCATCAATACGGGTTTATTGTTTCCAGTCAGCACATAACCTGCCCAATAAAAAGGATGACTGTAGAGCTCGTTTGTATTTTCACGAACATATTTTAGACGGGCTTCTTGTAAGGCCATGTCTTTTTGCATGCCATTTGCTAAACCTTTATAAAAGTTGGTAATAATGACTGTACTTGCCTGATCGGCTGATTGCCACAATGTTTGTACTACGCTTGGAGAGCCAGCCTGCATAAAGCCTCTTGCCAGGCTCATAACTCCTTCGCCCCTAACAAAATTTCCCTTACCCGTTTCGCAAGCGCTTAATACGACAAGGTCGGCTTTGAGTCTGATATTATTAAGTTCATAGTTAAATAAAGTATCGTCTTCTAATTGCTGCGGAGCTTGTGAGAACACCAGCTTTGAATATTGATCATTTACTAAATCAGACATGCCATGCATGGCCAAGTGGACAATGGCATATTCTTGTACCTCTTTTTTGAAATTCGACTCGGTTGCCTGCTCGCCAAACATAAAAGTCCCGTCAAAGCAACTACTGATACCTTTTACTTCTTTTTGCGTGCCTGGAAGCATTTCTAATGGCTGGCCGCGTAAATAGTTCATACTACCACGCATGACTATATTTCTTGTAGTACTTTTGCCTGTATAATTTGGTGCAAAGGCAAGGCACTTTTTATTATTCTGTCCAGCCTCTTTTTCAGTATGAAATAATTGTAAAGTGGCCGAATGGTTATAGCTGATGGCATACCGGTGCATCAAGTAGCCTAAATTACGATAGTTTACACTTTTTATCATAAATGAATCTGGTGGTTCTACCAGCAAAATTTCAAATGGGATATGGGATAAAGCACCGTCGGGAATGATAGTCAGTCGGTTGAAGTGTCCATCAAATTTAGTAAGGAAGGGTAAAACGAGCTTTTTGCTAAGTTGATAGGCTGATTCTGTAAAATACTGATATTTTATATATTTCCCTTTTTTGTCTGAAGTGGGCAAGGTTGTCAATTCCCTGCTTAATTGTGTAATGAGTCTTAAGTTTTCAGCAATATTATCAATTTTAGCAAATCCAACATGCTTTTTGCTGATATAGAATACATACCAAGCCTCATCTCCAATAAAGTAGGATAATAAAAGGGTATTGTTATCCATTGATTTTTGTAACTGCTGCATCGAAACAACTGACTTATCATAATTGAATTTATAGTAATAGGGATATTTTTCTTTAATTTTGAGCTTAAATTGTTGATAATCCTGTTTAGCAATTAAAAAACTATCAACAAAGGCATGCATTCGATTTGAATTTTTCTCCTTTTGGGCGCTCCATTTTTTCTCTTGAAAATCAGTAACTCGCTCCTGAAGCCACTTTTCTTTATCTCGATATTTTGGCGGAAGACCATTATTTTTAGCCTCCATATTATGGAGTGATCGCCATAGCATAAAGGCCTTGCTTTTTTCAGCTATTTGAAATGCTTCATCTATATATTCCTCTCTTCCAGTAACATTATATAATTGATCAGCAATTTCTAATGCGATTTCAAAACTATTCCATTCTTCTTTTAAAAACTCTTTGTTGGACTCTCTGTAAGTAAAATCATCACGTATGCTGTCTCCCAAATCCAATACCAGCTTACTTGTGCTGAATGCAGCTTTTAAGTCTTTTATATCAAGCGTTTCTTTATACATTTTTTTGAGGCAGCTTGCTTTACCCCATAAAAAAAGCCTAACATGATAATTTAAAACATACTCCTTTAAAGATGGATTGGCATAAATACTGGTGTCATTGAAATCACTAACAATAATCTTCAATCCTTTTTGAAAGTGCTTTAGGGCCTTTATATATTGTTTGTTTTCACTATATGCTCTGGCTAATGCTCTATGACTCACACTTACTTTATAGTCATGGGGCCCAAATGCTTCTTTATTTAATTGAAGGCATTTTTGGGCATAATCTATGGCCAATGAGTCATTGTTTAATATTCTGTATACCCCACTAATTAAGCTATAATTATGTGAAATAAACCATTTTGCCCTCTTTGTTGTGTTATTTTCAAAAATTTTTACTGATTTGAAGTAATAACATAATGCAGAATCAAATTGCTCTATTTTATGAAAATAATACCCCAAAACGATATAAGTATCGCCCAACTGATAGCGCGTCTCTTTATTGGAAACTTTACGGTGTATTTTCTCATAAAACTTTACTGCTTTTTTGATATAAATATATGAGCTGTCATACATTTTTTGAGAGCGAAACAACCTACCTATAAACTCATTGGCTGAGGCAGTTTTCTCTAATATTTCTTGATTTTGTTCAAGTTTATGAAAAATCCGCAGTGATTTTCTGGCGTATGTAGTTGCTGCGGCATAATCCCGTATGCCATACTTATAATATGCGGCTAATTCCTTATAACTTAGGGCCTTTTCTAAATTATTTTCTGGTAAATATTTAGTAGATACCTGCAAGGCTGTATCCACGTATGCTTTTGAATGTGCAAATTCATTTTCAACCGAATAATACCGTGCAATGGTATTGCAGGTCGTTACATATTGTTCCCATTTTTTATATTTCTTGTAAATGACCGCTGCTTTCTTAAAATTTGCAATTCCCTTTAGGTGTTCTGTTTCATCACAAAGACGGTATCCTGTCTCAACATATTGGCTGGCTACGGCACTGTCCTTGGTATATCCCTTTTGAGCAAATGTGGATTGGGCATATGTATAACATAATACATTTACAAAATAAAAGAATAAATACGTAACACTAATCGAATTCATTAGTTTTTAATTTCTTAATCAAATATTATGATATAAATGAAGAAAATCAAGTGGTTCAATCTAGTTTTAACAATGGCATGATGATCTTAATTAGATAAAAAATTGTTAGAATCACACTTCTTTTAAGACTATGTGAATTATTCCAATGTCCAAGAAACTTTATTACTTTTATATCTATCTTTAAATTATATTAATAAATTTAATTTATAATAATCAATAAAATAGGCAAAATACGTTTAATAATAAATGAATATTAAATAAAATTAGCAAAATATGTTCATTAATTGACGCTCCTAAATAGTATGATTCCCTTCAACGAACTCAAAGGTTTACTTAACGAATATGTATTAAAATTTAATAAGCCAGCATTTATTGAAAATGATCCCATCTGTATTCCTCATCGCTTTACAAAACAGCAAGATATTGAAATTGCAGGGTTTATTGCAGCTACCTTTGCTTGGGGGCAGCGCAAGACAATCATTAATAAATGCATCGATTTTTTGAGTCGAATGGATCATACGCCCTATGAGTTCATAAATCATTTTACAGCAAATGATTTGAAAAGTTTTAAAGGTTTCAAACATCGAACATTTAATGAAATTGATGCAATCTATTTTTTGATTACGCTACAACGTTTATATCAAGAATTTGAGACCATGGAGTTGGTTTTTGCAGAAGGAATTTCAGCTAATAGCAAACACACACAAAAGGGGCTCGAGCATTTTTACCAGTATTTTTTTAAAGATGTTACTCATCCCAAAAGAACCCGAAAACATGTGGCTACGCCGGCTAAAAAATCTGCCTGTAAGCGATTAAATATGTTTTTGAGGTGGATGGTACGCTACGATGATGCAGGAGTGGATTTTGGTATATGGAAAAAAATAAAAATGAACCAACTCATTTGCCCAGTGGATGTTCATGTTGGAAATATAGCTAGGCAACTTGGGCTAATTTCAGAGCAACCTTATACTTGGAAAACGGCACTAGCACTTACAAAAAAACTCAAAACTTTTGACCCAAATGATCCGGTAAAGTATGATTTTGCCTTGTTTGGATTAGGGCTAGAAGGAATATTTTTTGAATGAAATATGCAAAATATATTCAAAATTAATGATAGATTGAATAAATTCTGCTAATTACATTTAATATTTGATTAAATTTGAGGGTTGTCTAACTTTAACTCCAACTCTTGCTAATTTGGATATTTTGGCATCGCAACATGCTCATATCCTTTACCTTCCATAAACTGAAAACAATATAAGCTTAAGCCATTTGTAATTAAAAAATAAGGACATTTTATGGAAAAATTATACATAGTAGCTTGCTCAATTACACTTTGGGATAAGGTAATTTGAGTTGATTTACACTCACAAAGTAGCCATGGGGCTGCACTTTGGTCATGTACGATCACATCGGCCCTTTTGTTTAATTGATTATATTGTAAGGGTGCCTCTAATTTAATTAACCCTTTGGGGTAGCTGAGTTCATTAATAAAATAATTTACAAGGTGTTGCCTTACCCATTCTTCAGGAGTTAATTGCACATATTTTTTGCGGATTTCATCAAAGACAAAATTTTGATTAGATTGCGCCTTCATTCTAAAAGCCGGGAGTGGAAACATTAATTTGGGGTATGCAGCAAGATTATTCATGAGCAAACTTTGGGTAAAGTTATAAAATGTTAGTGAGATATGATTACAAAAGATGAAATAGTAAAAGATTGGTTACCTAGATATACTGGCACAAAGCTTAGTGAGTTTGGTAATTATATTTTGCTCACCAATTTTAGCAACTATGTGGATATGTTTGCTGAAAAATTTAATACTAAAGTGCATGGAGAAGAAAAACCCATGCAAACGGCCACTGCAAATAATATAACGATCATAAATTTTGGTATGGGGAGCCCTATGGCAGCTACCGTAATGGATTTACTATCCACGATTAGCCCTAAAGCTACCTTCTTTTTGGGTAAATGTGGCGGTCTTAAGAAAAAAACAAGGATTGGAGATATTATTTTGCCCATCGCAGCCATTCGAGGTGAGGGCACAAGTAATGAATATTTGCCACCCGAAATCCCTGCATTACCTTCGTTTAGTCTCCAACGAGCGGCTTCTTCTATGATCAAAAAACACGAACTTGATTACTGGACGGGTACAGTTTATACTACCAATCGCCGTGTTTGGGAGCATGACAATGAATTTAAAGATTACCTTAGACGTACTCGAACCATGGCTATTGATATGGAAACGGCCACTATTTTTACCGTAGGTTTTGTGAATGAAATACCGAGTGGAGCCTTATTATTGGTTTCGGATAACCCCATGGTGCCTGAAGGCGTTAAAACTTCCAAAAAAGATAAACAGGTCACTCAAAATTTTGCTGAGACACATCTTGAAATTGGTATTGAGGCCTTGCAAGAACTCATTAATTCAGGTGATTCTGTAAAGCACTTACGCTATGAATAGCCGATATCATTTTGAAACTAAAATATTATCATCAAATTAACTGGCCTTTGTTTAGTAGATGACTATTTTTGTAAAAATAAACTACTATGGGTGATTTGCCGATGGACCGTGAAGATCAAATAGAAAAAGATTCAAAAAAAGTAAAACTGAACCGTACCAATTTAAGGAAGCTGAAGAAGCTCTTTGAATTTTTTCGTCCGTATCAGGTGAAGTTCTTTATAGGGTTATTTCTATTAATTTGTTCTAGCAGCATTTTGCTCGCATTTCCTCATGTATCTGGCAAGCTTATCGATGCAGCCACGGGTAAAGGTTATTGGTTTGATTTAACCATCAACCAAATTGCATTGTTTCTTATAGGTGTGCTTGTTGTTCAAAGTATTTTGTCCTTCATCAGAGTTTATCTGTTTGCTGTAGTTAGTGAAAAGGCCATGGCCAATATGCGTGCTAAATTGTTTGAAAAGTTTATGGTGCTACCTGTACACTTCTATGATCACCGTAGGAGTGGGGAGCTCATTAGTCGAATTACAGCTGATGTGACTCAATTGCAGGATGTATTTTCAACGAGTTTAGCAGAATTCATTCGACAGACTGTTATTTTACTCTTCGGAACCGCGTTTATTTTTTATACCTCACCTAAGCTAAGCACTTTTATGCTGGGTGTATTTCCAATTCTGATCATTTTTTCGATGATTTTTGGGCGTTTTATAAGGAAATTATCCAAAAAAACACAAGATGAATTAGCAAAATCAAATGTAATTGTAGAAGAGGCTTTAAGTGCCATTCGAATTGTGAAAGCATATACAAATGAGCTTTACGAAGCTGTTCGTTACACTAATTCGATCCAAACCATGGTCAAAATAGCCCTTCGAACAGCAACTTATAGAGGGCTTTTCATCTCATTTGTCATTTTTGCCTTATTCGGTGCTATGGTAGCGGTAATGTGGTATGGAGCTAAGTTGGTTGAGCAGGGTGATATGTCTGTAGGGCAGCTTATTTCCTTTATTTTATACACCACATTTATCGGTGGGTCTGTAGCAGGGCTGGGTAATATATATGGTCAGCTCCAAAAAGCAATTGGTGCCTCGGAGCGTGTATTAGAAATATTAGAGGAAAAAGGGGAAGACATTATCCAGTCCAACGTTGAGCAAGATATTAACTGGGAGATCCAGCTTGATCGTCTTAGATTTTCATATCCTACAAGGCCTGAAATTTCTGTACTTAATGATCTAAGTTTTAGTTTAGAACGAGGAAGCACGATTGCATTAGTTGGGCCTAGCGGGGCAGGTAAATCCACCATAGTGCAATTGCTTTTACGCTATTATGAACCTACACAGGGTCAAATTTTAGTTGACGGTAAACCCATTTCTACCTATGATTTGCATGGCTATCGTAAAGGTGTAGGCATTGTTCCGCAGGAAGTTATGTTATTTGGTGGGACGATTCGGGAGAATATATTGTATGGTAATCCCAATGCATCGGCCCAGGAATTAGAAGATGCCGTTACGCAAGCTTATGCTTCCGAATTTATCGATCAATTTCCGGATAAGTTAGATACAGTTGTAGGAGAAAAGGGGATTAAACTATCAGGAGGTCAACGTCAACGGATCGCCATTGCAAGAGCTATTCTAAAAGACCCATCTTTATTGCTGCTTGATGAGGCTACAAGCTCTTTAGATGCTGAATCTGAGCAATATGTGCAACGTGCCCTTGATAATCTTATGAAAAACAGAACGACAATAATCATTGCTCATCGTTTGGCCACGGTCAAAAAAGCAGATCGTATTTTTGTGCTTGAAAAAGGCACGGAGGGCTTTTCCGTTAGTGAGCCCCTGAAGAAAACGGGTTGGTTATCGTCAGATACTGCCCAACTGTATTTCGATAATGTGCACGTCCCTGCTGAGAACCTGATCGGTGAAGAAAACAAAGGTTTCTACTACATCATGGAAGGGTTTCAGTTAGAGCGCATTTGTATCGGTGGCCAGTGTGTGGGGCAGAGTGAAAAAGCGATAGAGCTGACGATGCAGTGGCTGAAAGACCGTAAAGCGTTCGGTAAGACGTTGTGGGATATTCAAAGTATTAAGCAGGAAATGGCGAAAATGGTATCAGAGTTAGCGGCGGCAAAGCAGCTCGCTTACCACACCGCGCACCTCGATAGCCAAG
>JAUIFR010000066.1 GCA_030430325.1 Bacteroidia bacterium
ATTATAATTGTATCGCTTACCAGGGGTATTTTCTAATTCCTTATTTAAAACAAATGAAATTGGATCTCCACAATTTAGCCACTCCTTATGTTCTAAATAACCCTTCCACGAAAGGCCCGAAGTTTGATTTAATAGATGCTTAATTGTAATGGCATGCTTTTGTGAATCAGTTAAACCTTTAAATTCGTCGGGGAAATATTGATTTATTGGCTCATTAACATTTTTTATATACCCCTTGTCAATTGCAATACCAATAAGAATACTTATAAGACCTTTGGTTAAAGACTGTACATCACAAAGGCTATCTTTTGTTTTACCGTTATAGTAGTGCTGAGAAACAATTTCACCCTTTTTTGAAACTAAAGTTGAAAAGATGTAATTTTCTATGGGTTCAAACTTTTCAGACAGTACATTTTCTTTTGCTTTTGCTTTTGCTTTTGCCTTTTTGGGTATATTACAAGAAATAAATGAAAGCAATGAGAGTAGAATTAATGTAGTCTTTGTTGTCATTGGAGTGGTATAATTATATTTACATTTCGAATTAACATGCCAAATAAAACTTCCTGTTTCTATAGGACAAATTACAATCTAAACTTAAAGAAAAACTTCTAGCTTATCAATCAAATAATTTTGAATCAATTTCTAATAAAAATGTCAATAAATGAATAAAATTAGCAAAATTGGATTAATATTAAAATTTATTTTGAATATATTTTGCACAATACATTCAATATCATTGCTTAGTTTTAGTTTCTAATACAATTTATTAAACTGAAGATAGCATGTAAAGCCAATAAGCTAAACAAGACCATCAAAATAGATTCATGCAAATTGGCCATATAGAGGAAAAGAGGCGCCAATAAATTGAAATTAATCAACCATGTGTATAAGCCCCACATTTTTCTTTCTGTAATACCTCCCAATGCAATTGTCCCAAGAAAAGTTATGCCAAACAAGCCAAATTTAAGTGGTAATGACCAAGAATTTTCAATAGAGATATAATACAGCAGTAACCCAAAAAGCAAAATTCCTCCCAATGCAATGATAGACTCTGACTGCTTATAATTAGATTTATTTGCTGATATCGATGCAACGTTAAACCCAAAAATTTTCAGAAAAGGTAAATTATTCGCCCAAAACACATTGAAATTGCTCACGTAATCTTTAACACCACAAATAACAGGCACATCATTTAATTCTGGCTGAAATGTTCCAAATAATTTATCCCAAATCACAAAAGTACCCCCAAAATTTCGATCAATATACTCAGGGTTAATGCCATGATGCACTCTATGGTGTGAGGGCGTAATCATAATTTTCTCGAGCCAGCCGCTTTTATGCACAATGCTGTTATGATTATAAAACTGGATAAAATAATGAATGCTTGAGGTAGCTATAAATACTTCAACGGGTACTCCTAATATGGCTAAACCTATAAAAAATGGGAAAGAGGTTAGTGATGAATACCATGAATTACGTATTCCTAAAGAGAGGTTAAAATGTTTACCTTCATGATGAACAACATGCACCGCCCACAAAAATTTAAATTTGTGATGAAATCGATGAAGCCAGTAAAAACAAAAATCCCAAGTAAAAAAAGTAAAAACCCAAATCAATGGATAAGCCCAGTCCTTCATTATTGAAAAGCTCCAATGCACAGAGACGAAATAGAATGCTGAAATTTCCATTCCTCGAAGTATCCACATTAAAATATGCCCTGAATTTAAATTAAAGATCACTTCGGACCAATTGATTTTCTTTTTCCACCAAAAGTGTACAATAGACAGCTCAACTAAGACTAAGAGCAATAGTAATCCGTTGGCATATACTAAATTCATGATTTACTATATTTAAAAAGTAAGCCACTGATGGTAATACCTGCCGCTGTGCCCAAAAGGAAACAAGTATCTCCTTCTTTTAGCGTGTTGTTTTTAATACTGGTAACTAATGCCATGGGAATTGATGCAGCAATGCAGTTTCCATGATCCTTGAGCTGATCCACTATATTTTCTGAGTTGCCCTGATTCAATCGCGTGAGTAGTTTTAGGCCCAATTTGCTAGCTTGGTGGGGCACGATTAAGTTGACATCTTGCATTGAACCTAAATGTGGTTGAAAAAACTGTGCTAGAAAATTCGGTAACGTATGCATAGCAGCTTTGAGTAGTTTCTCACCCTGCATTTTGAATGAATAAAGTGTAGGGTCGTAAGGAATATTTTTAGTGTGGTTAAAATTTCCGCCAGCCTCAATGATCGTATATTTAGTACCTTTCGAATACGTTTTAGAAACATGTTGAATCAACCCGCTTTGCTTATTGGTACTCGAGATAATCACTGCTGCTGCACCGTCCCCAAAAAGTCCGTATGTTTCTAAATTATCAGGATTGAGGCCATTATTACTAATTTCGGAGCTAACAATGGCAATATTTTCGTAGGTGCCAGAAGCAATTAGCATTGTCGCATAGTCAAGCGCTGAAATAAAACTTGTACATACTGTATTTATATCAATGCAAGGAAAATCAACATCAACAGCTTCTCTAAAAGCATTTTTGATCAGGCAAGACCTATTTGGAATGATATGATCAAATGTTGCCGATGCTCCTATTAGACAATCAATATCTTTAATATTCAATTTGGCATCTGCTAAGGCATTCCTGAGCGCTTGCACCCCCATAAAAGTATTTGACTCTTCCATGGCAAAATGCCTAGATTCAACACCCGTATTTTCATAAATATAGCCTCCTGGTAAACCAAATTTTGCTTCGATTTGACTACTTGTAATAATTGCTTTCGGTAAATACTTACCTACACCTTTAATGCGAAATGCACGTTGAATATTCATTTTTGATTCTTCTAAACTTAGTTGTTAAGTCATGTTTATGGTCAGTCATAATGATATCTACCCCCTCAATTTCAAACTCATTTAATAATTGTTGAATTTCATACTGCACATTTTCAAATACCTCTTGCCATTTTAATGGATTTTCTACTATCAATGAAATACTGATAGTTCTTGCTGCAGTCAACGTAACAGTATAATCGACAATCTCATCTGATGCTCTCAGTATTGAACGCCTAATGAAATCAGGATAAATAATCACTTCCTTACCCTTTTCAGAAAACCTAAAAATATCATCTGAGCGACCCTCAATTTTACAAATTACAGTAGATTTTGCACCACAATCACAGCCATTCTTATCTTCATGCAAAATATCATTGAGTTCGTAGCGTACAACGGGCTGTGAAGTTCTCAAATAATCGGTAATTATAGGATGAAATCGCGTATTTTCATCGTCAATATACTTTTTTTCAAGCCGTAGCCAATCTTCATTGATATGTAGCTTACCTTTTTTACAAGTATAGCCTAAAAATCCCTCCGTACACTGATATACTTGCTTTATAGGGCAGTTAAAAATGAAATACAATACTTGCCGATAATCTTCTTCTAAAACTTCAGCAACAGAAATCACAATGGAATAAGTAGGCTTAATTTGCCGGGTTTGATAAATTCTCGCAATGCCCATGAGTACAGATGGCTGGCCAACCAATATATCTGCTTTCAGTTCTTTAAGCGCTTCGAAGTGTTTCTCAAGTGGTATTTTTAGGTCAAAAAAATGGAAGGATAATAATGTTGAATTGACTGCTTCGTATAGGTTATTATTCGCCCTGAGAAAAAAAGCCACCTTTCGTTTTTGTATTGAAAACCCAATAACTCGATCTAAAATAGCTGCTACCCAAATGGCTTTTTCTTTACTGCTTGTAAGAAACATTCCTCTATTACCACTTGTTCCAGATGATAGGCCAATACTAATATTATTAATGGTTGGGCTGAAGTCTCTAGTTTGTTCACTTTCAAAAGCTAGCTTCATTGCCTCTTCCTTGTGGATTCCAACTGTGTTGATGAGATCAAAGTTTCTCATAAATAAGGCCTTATTCATGATAGGTAGCTCTTGGTTATTATCTACAAGTTTTTTGTAAAAAGGAGACAACATGAGGGTATTTTGCCATTTTTTCTTCCTATTCTGACTCACTTGGTTTGAGCAAAACAACCTAGAAAGCCTTAGTTTGACAAAATAAAAGAGTATCGTAACCTTAGACACCTTCATTGCTGATTTGTTAATTGACGTAACGTATCCTCACAGTGACAAGGCACAATTAATGTATCAGGATTCGTTTTATGATATTCATGTATTCGATATAAACTTGCTTTATAACCCTTCCAAGAATCAAAAAACAACCGAACAATCGGGCTAGGTAAATGAAGATCAATATAATTTTGCTTTAACCAAGCCGTATCTGCAACTAGCAATACCTTTTTATCTGCATTTATCAACGCACCAATTTGTCCTTTGGCATGCCCTCCTAATTGACATAACAAGATGGATCCGTCCATAAATAAGTCTATGACCTTACCAAGATATCTTACTTCTTTGGTTGCAGAATCAAATGATAAGCGTCTTGCCCTAGATTGAAAATCAGTTGGCATTAAGTTTGGTATAAACCCACGTCTTAAGGCAGAAAGTCCCTGTTTGTCTTTTACATCTTCATAGGCTGCATCAGAACAAATGAACTCCGCATTTGGAAAATCTTGCAGCCCACCAATATGATCTGCATGAAAGTGTGAGATAATAATATATTTAATATCTTCTGGATGTATACCTTTTTGTAATAGAAAATACTTCGCTTCTTCCTCTTGCCTAATATGAACGATGGTTGCCTTTGCATATATGGAAAATGGAAAGTACTTGGTGTACTCGTAAAATCTCTGTGTATAGCCCGTATCATATAAAATATGACCATGAACGGGATGCTGTATGTGAGCATAGGTAGCATAAAACCTAATTGTTTTTCTAGACGTTTTCCTGAGGGCATGAGCACGGTTTGCCTCACAATATCCGGCAGATGCTATATTTAAACTTACTTTATGCATCACCTTTTTCTTTATACCAAGTAATAAATTCCTCTATTGCTTCTGCCGTAGACTGGCTAGCTTGGTAATTTAGTTTCTCTTTAGCCTTTCTGATATCAAATGTAAACGACTTAGCAAGTACACCAACCGAATACCTCGTGAGCACTGGCTCAGTATTATTTAAAATTTTGGCCTTAAACTCCATTAGCCAAGCAACCATATAAAGAAGTGGATATGACGTTTTTTTCTTGATGGGAGCCAAATCAATAGCTGATAAAATATTGTTTACTGACTGCCAAAGAAAAACAGGTTCTCCATTAGATATGTTGTATGACTCATTGATGTGTGGAGTAAAAATTGCAAGCCTAACAGCTTCCACCATATTTGAAACAGGAGTTAAATCAACCATATTAAGGCCAGCGCCCATGATTCTTAATTTGCCTTCCTGACTTGACCGGATCAATCGCGGCATAATTACGGTGTCGCCCCTACCAATGAGCGCTCGTGGCCTAAGGACGACAAAAGGTAAGTTTGAATCATATAACATGCATTCAGCCATCCATTTAGTTTTAGCATAATTATTTGCCATGCGCTTAGGCAAGGGCGTATCTTCTCGAACATTAATGGTGTCTTGAAAATTGAAATAAATACTTGGGCTTGAGATATAGATAAATCGTTTGACAGTAGCCTTTTTACTTTCTAAAATTAAATTTTTTTGTGTAATAATATTCGCATCATAAAACCATTTGTAGGGCCCCCATGGGGAGGACAAACTCGCACAATTAATAACTACATCAATATGAAATGAAAATAGCTGCTGAACGAAACTTGCATCTGTTAAATCCCCTAGTATGTATTCTACTTTTTTGCTCGATACTTTGTTATCATAGGAGAATTTTCTACCTGTGGCAAGGATGCGATTAATTTTTGTTTCGCCAACCAAATGTTCTACCATTCGAGATCCCAAAAACCCTGTTGCCCCTGTAACTATAACGTTCATCTATTAGTATACGTAGCAATAATAAATTAGTTACAAAAATGGAAGAATGATGTTACAAACTGTAGGCTAAGAAAACTCTAATTCATTATTAAATTAAACAAAATTAGCAAAATTGGATTAAAATCAAGATGATATTTGAATGTTTTTTGCAGAATTTATTCAATATTAATTGTAAATGTTTATTCACTAAAGATAGGTCTTCAGAATGGTTTAATGAAAATTAAGCTATTTATCTACTAATTTTATCCCCTCCGCGGTTGGTCCCTTTCCGAGTAGTTCCACCCACGGATAATTCTGGGTTTGGTCTTCGTTTCGTATATTTTCCCTTTGAACTATAAACACTTAGTTCAACTAAATCAGGTCTATTTCTTATTTCAGTCCAGTATTGCTTTCTAATATCTTCATCAACCTCAATTTTGAGTGGATAAAGTGCATCTTCTCCATTCTTCTTTGGCCCTGATATCCAATATGCTTCTTTGGTCTCTATATCAATATAATTGGTTTTGTAGCCCTTCCCTTTCAAGGATTGGAATTCTTGTCCTTTATATTTTAATGTTTTACCTGTTTTTGAAAAAGTCACAAGTCCTATTCGAGCATGATGAGCCCCTAATCCACCACCAGGTTCAATATACATTATTCTTGCTTTCATGCCATTATCTTTGATCTAATACTGAAACTACAAATATCAGGCCATAATTCGATTTTCGTTCTTAACCAAAGTCAATGAATGATATCACTGGTAACATTAATATTGCCCTAAATAATTTTTAAAATCTTTATTATGAAAACAATAGCATATAATTTATCGGTAAAATCATGGGCTAGAATAACAGGGTTCTTTTACCTGTTGATCATTGCTGGAGGATTATTCAGTGGTATGTTGGTGAGAGAAACTTTAATCGAGCCCCTGGATGCCATGGCCACACTAAACAACATCATGGCTAATGAGCATTTATTTAGGCTAGGATTTTTGGGAGATCTCGTTATGGTGCTCTCAGATGTAGTGATTTCGGTTCTTTTTTATTTCTTGTTGAAGAACGTAAACAAGGGCATCGCCGTTATGGCCACTGTATTTAGATTAATGCAGTCGGCCATTTTGGGTGCCAACTTGATCAACTTATTTAAACCTATGCTCATGATCCAAAACTATCCAGGTTTATCAGATACACAAACAGCATCATTAGCCCATGAGATTCTAATCCAAATGCAAGTATTTGAATATGGCTATTTAATATCTGGCGTTTTCTTTGCGCTAAATTGTCTGTTGATGGGCATATTGCTCTACAAATCGGTGCATTTTCCCAACATGATAGGCTTGATGATGTTGGTGGCAGGTTTTGGGTATTTATTTAACTGCTTGGCCAACTTCATAGCACCTTCGCTCATCGAAACTAGTGAAATGGTCATGTTAGTTACAGCAGTAGTTGCAGAATTAACATTTTGCCTGTATTTGCTAATAAAGGGAGTGAGCAGCAACTAAGGGCATTGATTTCTACGATCTACTTTTCAGCGCAATTCGCTTTCTAATTCTACTGAGCGATTCGGGCTGAACACCTAAGAAGGTTGCCAAGTGATACTGTGGAACCCGATGGAGTAAATCTGGTCGGGTTTCTTGCAGCATTAAATAACGCTCTTCTGGATTCTTGGTAAGATAGTTTTGAAGAATCTCCTGCTGTTTCCCAAATTCTTGTTCAATGCTTGTACGGCATAACGATTCAAATTTTGGATGTATGGAATAAAGCTCTTGCTCATTTTCATAATAGAGCACCGCTAACGTTGACTCTTCCACACATTCCAAATAATGGGTGGCCGGTGTTTTATTTAAATAGCTCAACAAGGAGGCAATGGGCTCACCCTCTACATAAAATTGCGTCGTTCGCTCTTCCCCATCTTTGATCTGATAAGAACGCACACATCCTTTAATATTAAAATAACATGCTTTAGCAACCTCTCCGGCTTGAAGAAGCACTTGACCCTTGTTATATTTTTTTATGGGAATTAATTGATCAACAGTGACCCTTTCTGCATCAGAAAGTTGAATTTCTTCCGCCATCATATCCGAAACGCGTATCTCCATTAAAACAATTTTAAATGAAAATTATGAATAAATTATTACTGAATTATAGTTTTCTTTAATCCGATTCGGCTGCTACCATCAGAATACCAATTTTCCATTTCGGCAAATGGCTTGTAACCATGCCTGCTGTAAAACTTTAATGTAGGATCCCCAGATGTCCGAAGCCAGATATTTTGAACGCCAGCCGTTCGAATCTTTTCTTCTAGTTTTATCAAAAGATCAGAACCTATACCTTGGTTGCGAAACTCTTTTTCAATAAATAGATCGGAGAGAAAAAACCAACCTGAATACTTTTCGCCATTAATGTGAGCCAAACCTGACGAACATCCAATAAGCCTGTCCCCATTCAATGCTACAAAACTTAATCGTTCCGTACTTTCGAGTTCGATGCCTTCCTCTTTCGACAGTTCCTCAAAACCTGTATTTACATGTTCCATTTCCTCAGAGGTTAATGCCCGATTAACAATACTGATGTTATTCATTTGTTTCAATTTTCACAATGGCTGGGACTTCCATACTCCATGAGGTGAAGATATTTTAATTGAAGTAACTAGCTCGAGTCTTATTTTAAATATTTAGTCCATTTCGCTATTAGTCCTTATTTACCCTCTGGTAAACAGAAACAAACCAAAAAATACCAAAACTACAAAGTAAGGCTCCTAAACCTGCGAAGAAAATTCCAATTGACGATAAATATTCCATATTATTTATTTTTATAGTGAAAAATTACTGCATTCTTTTTAAGTATTGTACACTGGCCCAACCATAATAATTGTTCTAACAAAATTTAAAAAATTATCAGCTGTAGCTGTTATTTTCATTTGTTAAATAGTGTTTAATACCCCAGGCCAAAAGGTGTTTATTACTTAAAAATTTCAATAAAATTAGCATAATTTGTGTAAAATTTAAATTTTATGCATGTTTTTCACTAAAATCACTAAGATTCATCCTTCTTGGTGAAGATTGCTCTTCTATGCACTTTGATGAATGGCAGGGCACACGCAAATTTTATTCACCTCTCACTCACTTTCACACTCAAACTGTCAGGGTATCCATTTAATATTCTTAAAATTGGGCTTTCGCTTCTCCAAAAAGGCGTTTCTACCCTCTTTGGCCTCCTCTGTCATATAAGCTAACCTTGTAGCCTCTCCTGCAAACACTTGCTGCCCCACCATACCGTCATCAGTGGCATTAAACGCAAACTTGAGCATTTTAATGGAGGTTGGAGATTTCGCCAGTATCTCTTTGGCCCAAGCATAGGCCTCCTGTTCAAGCTGATCATGGGGTATAACCGCATTTACCATACCCATCTCGAAGGCTTGCTGGGCCGAATAATTCCTTCCCAAAAAGAAAATCTCCCGAGCGCGCTTCTGCCCGACCATTTTGGCCAAGTAAGCAGAGCCATAGCCCCCATCAAAACTCGTTACATCAGCATCGGTTTGCTTAAAAATAGCATGCTCTTTAGAGGCAAGCGTAAGATCACATACCACATGCAAACTATGCCCCCCTCCCACAGCCCAACCAGGCACTACGGCAATTACCACTTTGGGCATAAAGCGAATAAGGCGCTGCACCTCTAAAATGTTCAGGCGAGGCATACCCTCATCATCCACATAACCTTGATGCCCTCGAGCATTCTGATCACCTCCACTACAAAAAGAATATACACCATCTTTGGTGGAAGGCCCCTCAGCCGAGAGCAACACCACTCCTATTGAAGTATCTTCGCGCGCATCCAAAAAGGCCTCAAAGAGCTCCCCTACTGTTTTGGGACGAAAAGCATTCCTTACATTTGGCCGATTAAAAGCAATACGTGCTACCCCATCAGCCTTTTTATAGGTGATATCTTCATATTCTTTTACCGTTGCCCAATTGGGTTTGGTTAACGTATGTGTTTCCATGTAATGCGATTTACAAGTTTGAATTTGTTATCAAAAAAAAGGAATTTTTGAGGGAATTGCAACGAATCGAGTGATTTGCTGTTGGTCTAAGGAAAATGCAATTTGATATTCCTATTTATGTTTTTAAATGCTGAAATAAACGCTGTTTTGGCTGCAGGCATGGTTAATAAAGGTTTTGTTACAGGAAGCGCAAATGAATACATTGATATGTAGCTAATGTTAATGGATGGTTTTTAATTTTTCCAGCTCAACCAAAAACTGATCTGCTGTGATTACTTCAACTGAAGGGAATTCAATCTCCTTTAAAATTTGAAAATGCTTATCATTTGATACTACAAATTTTACATTTCCAGCGATAGCACAACCAATAAATTTGTTATCATCAGGATCTTTACTGATTAATGCCCAACGATAATAAACCTCAATCTTATTAACATTGCTTAAATTTAATAGAAGTTCACTTAAATTTTGGGAAATGATAGGAGTTGTTTTTCGCTCTATGATTTCAATATATTCTTGTAGAATATCATTACTGATCACTAAATCAAACTCCTTCTGAATTAATCCATCAAGTATTGGTCTAAATTTTGACGTCTTAAGAAGTGAAATCAAAAGTACGTTTGTATCTAGTATTACTTTCATTTGTCCTCATATTTTGTCCTCATATGGTTATTCGCCCATTTTGCTATTTGCTCTTCTCCCCAATTCTTATCTTTAAATAATTTATCCATTTCACTAGTAACTTTATCTGCAAAATATTTAACAAGTAAATCTCGGATTTCTTCGAGTTGATCTTCGCTTAAATCTATACTGAAAACCTTCAGTAATTCTAATTGAATATTACTTAATTTTCTAGCTGCACTCATATTTTCAATTTTTCGTTAAATATACAAAAACGATCAACACCCAACAACCATGATTTATTTACTTGATAGTCCATGCTCTCTTGCTCTTACTCAAACTCTTGCTCGTATAGCCCGCTCACCGCATTTGCACAATGCAGCGTAATCAATACAGATACTTACAATACCGTAATAGACGAAATGCGGACTAAGGCCATTTAGAGAAGCTCCCACCAAAATTGCATTCTACCCGGAAAAAACAATGGAAAAATACAACAATAAACACCCTAAACCTCCTAAAATATAAGAAAAAGAAGATTTTAATCTTTGATAAATACAATCCCATATGTGGAGTATTTACAGAAGGTTAGATCGCAATTTTTGCTATTGAATACTATATTGTAACTCAGTTTTGGAGTTACAAATGCGTATGAGCGGAAAGTCTCATTACTTAAAGCTTTTGTTTGCTATGGCATTTTATGTTAACCAATTTTCAAAGTTGTTTTTATGAATTACTTCAAATGACGCATTCGGGTAAGCATTTTTCCATTGTGATGGAATCTTTACTTTTGATTCCTTCCATTTAAATTCATATCCAAACAAAGAACCATCTCTTTCTTCCACCCAGTCCACTTCTTGTTGTTCATAAGTTCGCCAGAAATAATTATTGGATGAAACCCTATTGTTTTCCTGATACTTAAGCCGCTCACTAATCATGTAGTTTTCCCAGAGCACGCCAATATCATTCCGTGATTCAATTGGGTTAAAATTTGCAATCACCGCATTTCTTATTCCATTGTCAAGAAAGTACCATCTGGAATTCTTAGTTATTTCTTTTCTTAGGTTTCGACTAAATCCTTCTACCTTATGAAGTATGAATACTTTGCTTAATAAATCAAGGTACTTTTCAACAGTGTTTTTGCTGATTCCGAGTTGTTTACCTAATTCCTGAAAGGATACTTCACCTCCAATTTGAAATGCTATTAACCGTAATAGATTAAATATTTTTTGTGAGTTCTTAATGCTTTCATAAACCAGGATATCTTTTAAAAGGTATGAACTGACCATTTCATTTAGATAATCAATTTTGTCTGCTCGATCAGGCAGTTGTAGCAACTCAGGATAATTACCAAAAATTAACCTTTCTCTTACTTTATCAATTTTTTCAATTTTATTTTCAACTTGATTATATTCATTTTCAGAAAGGGCAAACAGGTTAAATGAGTATTTTCTTCCGGTCAGAGGCTCTCCTGCATCCTTATAAATGTCGAAAGAAGAAGAACCAGAAATGATTATTTTCAAGCCTTCAATTTCGTCAATCATAAGCTTTAGTTTTAATCCAATTTCTGGAATTTTCTGTGCTTCGTCAATGTAAAGAAATTGGTATGAACCTAACAGTTGCTTATAACGCTCAACACTCCTAATGGCAAGTTTGTCGTGGACATTAATATCTTCACCATTTAAAGAAAGTACGGGCTCATTAATTTGATCAAGTAATTCTTTAACGAGAACTGTTTTTCCAACTCTTCTTGCACCAAAAACAATGACAACTTTGTTTGATTGTACTTTCTTAATTATATTTTTCGATAAGTCCCTGACTAAATATTCCATAATTCCGTCATTTATCTGACGCAATTTATAATATTTCCGTCAATTTATCAAATTTGATGTGGGTTTTTGTATTAAAGCTAGCATTTTGAGAAGTAGCGGAATTCAACTCAGGCTAGAAAATATTCCCCGAAATCAACCTACACCATTTAGAGCATTACACATAATAATACCTTAAACTCCCAACATGTTCGGCCTTACTGACCACACGAATGCTTAGGTGGCAGTAGTTGTTTTCTAAACTATTACTAATTCTACAATCACAGTAAAATAATCAATTTTCCTTCTATCAGTCTCCAATTTTATTTCAGTCGGTTGATTTTCGTCTTCTATTTCTCCAGAAGCATACATATCTATAGTTGCTGAACAATAAGAGTCAATTTTCTTAAATTCAGAGTGTTCAAACCCTCCGTATTTTCCACCGGTTTCCCATCCGCAACATACCCATTTCAACTTTCCCATTCCGTAATTTTCAATTAAGAAGTGTTCTATTTTCTTTTTAAGCCAACTCACTTTTATTATTCAATGACACACAACGTTTAGTATATGAAAGGTAGGTGATTTTGAAGCATTAAACTTTTGGTAAAACACCAAGTTTGATACGAGCCCAAAACCATGAATTTATTACTGTTTCGCCTATTTTTTATCAACATTGTTGTGCGTTCGGTTTTTTATCGGGCGACTTTTAGTTTCCGTTTGTTGATGTATTCCTTAAATTCCGCAAAGGTCATTCCTTTTGTTTCCTTGGCAATTTTTTCCTTTACTGCTCTAAAAAACTTGACCGTGTCAAATTCTTTTTCTTTGTTTTGTTCCTTATCTTTCATATTCTATAATATCTTTTGGTGAACGAATATCTAATTGAATGTAACCATTTTTTATGTTGATGGAATTGTAACCTCTTATTCGAAAGACGTTTACAATGTGCTTAAAATTCCAACTTACTAAATAATCTACTTTATTAATCGTGGCACAGGCAATGTGTCGGCAATCGTCAATACTGGTTTCTCCGACTACATTTTTATTGATATATTCCTCGGCAAGCGTGTTAATTTCTTCTGTAATTTCGGTAAATTCGATTGTATTTTTATCCAAACTGATAAAATGTTCCTTAACTTTTTCGGGAGCATTTTCCAATTCAAACTCGGTCAAGTCGGAATAAACACAAATGATTTCACCATTTTTTACCATTTCAAACAACTTTTTGGTTTCGTCTTGAAACTCAATGTCGTATATTCCACCAAACACCGATGTGTCAAAATATAATCTCGGTTTTTTCATAAACTCAAATTTACGAATTATAATTTTTCCTTCGAGTCAAAATTGATTTTTATTTGTTTAAAAAACTTAATCTTGTTTTTCAGTAGTTCCCGCTTGGTTCAAACTGACACACAACAGCCGTATAAATGCAATTGCATTTATATTCCTTATAGCAATACCTCCTTAAATCCTGTTTATTTCTAATTTTACCAAATTTAAAACAGCTAACAATTTTAATGTGTTACTGAAATTAGGTGATATCTTTTTTATCATTTAACTTACTATAAATTTAACTAAAAACTTCCAAATGTTCAAACAGATTTTGCACTCAGGTCAGATAGTATTGTCTATTACTTATATCATTTAAACCATTTTTAAATTCCATTTTCAATGAAGATAAGTGATATTATTTTAAATATAATTTTATAAATATTTACAGTCGAATATAAACGTTTATAAAAATGAATAATGAATACATTTTAACTTAAACCATTTTATTGATTATAGTAGTGTAATGAGTCAAAATGCAGGTTAATCAAATTTTAATTTAGCCCAAATAAACAATTATCTCGGCAAACTGTTGTAAATTAAACCCAACAAAATTTTTATACAATGAAAGCACTGATGCTACCAAATGGTGATCAAGTACCAGCACTGGGACTTGGCACCTGGAAATCAAAGCCTGGGCAAGTTTATGAGGCTGTAAAAGAAGCCATAAAAGTGGGCTATCGGCATATAGACTGTGCACCCATTTATGGTAATGAAAACGAGGTTGGAAATGCCATAAAGGACTGCCTGCAAGAAGGTATGGTTAAACGATCTGATCTGTGGATCACCTCTAAACTTTGGAATAACGCCCATGCCCGTGAAGATGTGATGCCGGCACTCAAAAAAACGCTGAGTGATCTTCAATTGGATTACTTGGATTTGTTTTTGATACACTGGCCCATTTCCTTCAAAAAAGATAGTATTATGGCGCAATCGGCTAGTGATTTGTTAAGTATGAGTGAATTACCACATGAACATACCTGGGAAGGCATGGAGCAATGTGTTAAGGAAGGACTTACAAGATATATCGGCGTCTCCAATTTTGGTATAAAAAACTTGCAGCATTTGCTTTCGAAAGCCACTATTGTACCCATCATGAACCAGGTGGAGGCACATCCTTATTTTCAACAAAAAGAGCTCCTGGACTTTTGTCAAAGCCACAAAATTCACTTGACAGCCTATTCGCCACTAGGATCAATTGACCGATCCTCCGCACTCAAAGCTGAAAACGAACCTATATTACTGGAAGATCCGCTCATCGAAAAAATTGCCCAAGCACACCAAGTTACACCAGCGCAGGTTTTGATTAGCTGGGCACTACAGCGAGATACGGTTGTTATCCCAAAATCGGTGAACCCTGCTCGTATTAAGCAAAATTTTGAGGCAAGCATGTTAATTCTGACGGCTGAAGATATGCAGGCCATGGAGCAAATCGACAAAGGGTTTAGGTATGTCAATGGCTCATTTTTTGTGTTTGAGGGAGGACCGTATTCAGTTGAAGATATTTGGGCTTAGTTTTTGAATGAAACTAGCAAGCTGGTTCACTGGAGGACTTTAAGTTATGGTTTTATTGAGGTAATTTCACTATATAAACTCACTTTGCAAATATTTTTAACTCGCTAAATATACTTGGGTTAGGGATATAAAAGGCCAGCCATTTATGGCTGGGTCCTTTAGGACGGAACTAAAATGAATGAACAATTTTAGCAAATTCAAAACCTTAAAAAATTATAGAATTTTAATAATCAAGAAATTAACTGGGGAAGCTAAAAACAAACACACACAGCTCTAGTTGAATAATTACAAAAAAGTAAATAAATATATAATATATAAATAAACTGATATTCGCGCCTCTTATTTTGCACCGTTTTAAAGAAATCTATACTAATTTCAAGAATTGGATCATAGTCAACACTTGTAGCATAAATATCTGTAATTTTTCGGTAAATTCGTTTTTCAATACTGGTATTTATAATTCCAGTATTGACGCACATCAGGCTAAGGCCATTTTGAGAGGCTTCCATCAAAATTTCCTGGTGCAGGTTCACCAAACCAGTGCCTTTACCTCAAAATTGCATTCTACCCAGAAAAAACAACGGAAAAATACAACAAATAACACCAAAATGCTCTAAAATATAAGGAAAACAAGATTTTAATCTTTGATAAATACAATCAACTAATGAGTAAACTGAAGGATTAGCACAGATATTCCATCAAAAATAATTCACATATCCAAAATGCACCTTACTCGAATTAATATTCAGATCCTGCTGCTTGCTCTTGCCTAAGGCATAAATAAACTTAAAAATTCCAAGGTTTGTACGAATCTGCAGCCCTGCACCAAACCCAAATGGCCAATCGTCATCTTCCCTAAAAGCTAAATAAGATTGATCGAAAAAAGCCAATAAATACGATTGCCGATTTTGCAGCACAAATCGCCCCTCCAAGCTTGCGATGGCATATCCCTTAACGAAGAAAAAGTTTTCATTAAAGCCGCGTAGCGTCTTGAGCCCTCCCACTCTATAAAATTCATTTTGAAAGCTGAGCGCGCTCCATAAATACCCAGCATTTAGAGTTGACTTAATTTGCAGTGGCTTCGTTGAGCGGAATATTTTCTCTAGCCGTAATTTTAACCCCAATTGAATAGATTGCAGCGAAATACTATCATAAATGGATGGTGGCAATCCCGAATTCTTCTTAATGAGTTTGCTTTCGGCAGCAAGCTGCAAAAATCCATACCAACCATTGGGTG
>JAUIFR010000067.1 GCA_030430325.1 Bacteroidia bacterium
TATCTAGGATGACGTTACGTCCTTTTGGTCCTAAAGTAACTTTAACTGCATCAGCAAGTTTATCTACTCCTTTTCGTAGTTTATCACGTGCCTCTGTGTCAAAAATAATTTCCTTTGCCATAATAATTATTAGCTTTTTTTGTTTAAAATTTAAATTAATTAAGTGCTGCTTAAATTACAGCAAATATATCAGACTCTCTCATGATGAGGTAATCCTTACCTTCAATGCTGATTTCTGTACCGGAATATTTGCCGTACAATACCTCATCACCTACTTTTACCGTCATAGGCTCATCTTTTTTACCTTCTCCTACAGCAATGATCTTACCTTTTTGTGGTTTTTCTTTTGCCGTATCAGGAATGATGATCCCTGAAGCTGTTTTTTCTTCAGCTACGCTTGCTTCTACTAAAACGCGATCTGCTAAAGGTTTGATATTTACTTCTGACATTTTCAACGTATTTTTATGTTAAACTTAGTTCACAGTTCAACTATAGCATTTCTCGTGCCAACTCCTATTTGGCAGAAAATGGAGGTAAAAACATGACAAAATTGCAGGGAACAAGGCACCCATGTCAGAAAAAAGAAGTATTAAGCTGTCATTTTTGCTGATTTTTGGCTATTTTATTTTAATACGCGTAACATTCTTACAAAATTTACGTATAATAAGGTAGAAGGTAAGCACATTAGCTATGGTAAATTTAGATAAAAATTGGTTGATCAATGGTTTGATAGACTTTGAATATAAAAAATATGTATTGCTGGCTTATTTAAAATCGGTGAAGAAGCAGTTTGATGAAAGTAAGCTATACCCGTATTTGTCAGATCTTGTTTTTCATTATCGAAATTTGCAGACAGTAAAGAAAAAGAAGGCCTTATTATATGAGCATTTCCCAAAGCAGCTCAGTAAGGCTGATTTTAATAAATTAAAGCTTAATTATGAACGTATCGTCAAGGATGATGGTATTATGAAAGAGATTGAAGACATTTTGGCTTTTTCGATCCCCCAAATGATGCGCTTGATGATTGAGGGTAAAAATATACATGAGTTTATTGAGAGCCATGTGGCTATTGAAACGGTTGGCTTGGAGCCAATTTATAAAAAGGAAGGGTATTTTTTTATTGAACAGGATAATGCATCTCGGCTCCATATATTTAGGTACCAAATGAGTTTGTTCGAAAAGGCGGAAGAAAAGTATCAGGGTATTCATACTGAATATTTGAGTGCTGAAAAACTGACTATTGCTCACACCATTCGTCAGATTAAATTAAATCTGATCAAAAAATACGAAAATTTACCCAATCCAGCCACGTATTTGTTCCGTGTCAAGGCAAAATTTCCATTTGAAGAGAGTTTAGTACCCATCGCAAAGCGGTTGCTAATGAAGCAGCTGGCATTAGCGGCGTAGGTTTTTATTTACGTTTCTGAAACGATTAATTTTTGGTAAATTCTAATAATGGCCCATCAGCTTCATGTTGGTGACCAAGGTATAGCTTGCCTTCCTGAAAGTAATAATCATACTGAATTTCATTAATGGTGATTTGGTTATCGGTATACTGAAAATCATATGATCCAGTTGGTAATATATAGTTACTTTGTATAGCAGTTTGATTGGTTACCATTAGTTTTTGGTTAGCTACATCAAAATTCCAATTGTTATCTCCAGGTACAAAATTTATTGGATCACAAAAGCAGCTCCTATTTACTAAGCTCCATTCTCCATTAAGTGATTGGCTTGACTCTACTTGCTTAGGATCTTTATTGCAACTGGATAATGTGCTGATAATCAATAATAAATAAATAAAATAATTTTTCATGGTTCATATTGTTTGTTTAATAAAAGCTCTCTTAGTTAATCATGTTATGATATACCTATATTGTTAAGGAAAAATTATAAAAATTTTCTTCTAAACAAGCTGCAAAATTTATGCCAGATAAGCTGTTACGAATATTATAGTATATTGTAGACTATTAAATACAATTATAAAAGACATGACTATCCGGAAAGGTACATATAAATAAAATTAGCCGAAATCATGTAAAACATTAGAAAAATACACTCGAGTTAGACTCCCGAGGTGGAAGCCAGAGGTACCGATCGTAGGTCTAAATGGCTGGCTTCTGGCTGGTTCCGAAGCGGTCGATCCGCAAAGAAATGTTACGTTAACCAGCGCTGTAGTCTGACCAACGTCTAAAATACTCCTGTGGAGCATTTCATAACGAGTCCCCCATTTGTAGCCCGTCCAGTAAGCTGCGTAGCAATTTACGGGCAACCCCCAAAATAAAAATCCAACTAAATTTCGAATAAAAGCTGGCTAAAAACACCAAAAAATGATCAAATTATTTTCATTGTTAAAAGAACTATTTGCTACTTATTGACTCGTCAATTTCCTTTGGGAGGGCCTCAATAAAAGCATTTTTTAGTATCGTCGTAATGGTTATCCAGACGTTGATGTTAGTATCTTTAAGGTCCCCTTCAAATGGTACTTTACTTGCAAATTGATCCCTTTTTTGATTTTCAAAAATTTCAGTAACAACCTGAAGCACACCTTCCCACATGGTTTGTAAAATTCCATCTTTTTCTTTCTTTAGATGCAGGATTTTCATATGCTCAAATAATACTTTGGTATACCCATCATAATGTGCGTTTTCCATTAAAACTTCAGAAAACACCGATAACGTCCCTTCTTCAAAATCAAAATTTGCATAGGCCGTTGTGAATTCATTCAAAAACTTTAAGTCGATATTTTCTAATGACCAATCGATATCAAAATCGGGTATTTTTTTTAAGACATTTAGCTTAGCTTCTAGTTTCAAATCACCATTTCCGATTGATTTAGCTGTTAGATTCAGTTTGGAAGGTAATTTTGCTTGAGTATCTTTTACATTAGACAAATTGGTGGCTCGTAAATTTAATTCTTTAAGGAATACTTCCACTTGAGGTGACTTACTAAAATCTTTAAAAAATATTTTACCATTGTTAATTGCTAGTAAGTTTATTTGAATATTTAGGGGCGTGAGCTTACTGATCGTCTCGCCCCAATTGTTTTCTTTCCCGGTTTGTTGTTCAGAACCAGTATTATTTATCATAAAATTTAGTACAGGTTGCTCAAAAATAAATTCACTTACAATTCGGCCTCTAAATAATGCTTTCCAATGAATAGAAACATCAATCTGATCAACTTCAAGGAAGGGCGTTGGCATGTTGCCTTTTGTATAAACCACATTAAGGTTTTTAATTATGTATGCTCCGCGGTACAAGTGTATATCTACATCTTCAATATGTCCTTTGTAACCATCTAGGTTGGCTAATACACGATTTAGGTGATTAAGAATGATCGTTGGTAAAAATAGATGAATAAGTATGATCATTAGTGTAAATAGACCAAGAACGATATACCTTTTTTTTATCTTTTTGAAGTGGAACATATGTTTTCAAATTAGTGTGATTAATTTCGTATGATTGTAAAAAAAAGCAGCCTTTACAGGCTGCAAGTACCTCAGAAATGCCTTTTTTTAATCTTTAAATTTGATCTATAAATGCCTTTATCTCTTGCTTAGTTTGCCCTGTTTTTTCCTGAATCTTACCCAGAAGTTCATCTTCTTTACCTTCGTGATAGATTAAGTCGTTGTCGCTTAGTTCTCCGTAGTTTTGCTTTAATTTACCCTTGATCTGATTCCAATTACCTTTTAATTTATCTTTTGTAGCTTGCATATTCAAAAATTATTTACTGGTTAAAAATTTTATTTACTTAAAAGAATACTGTTGGTTTGATCCCTAATTTGATTATTTATTTTAAACTTCATTTTCATTTTGTTTTTATTTGTTGTTAATATTAAAATGTATAGTGCAAATATGGGAATTTTAGCTAGGAGTTACATTGATTTGAATCAATGCCATTCGTGATATTGATCAATTTAAAGGAAATATGATGATCAATTAACTATTTTTAGAAGGTGTGATCGTGTTTTTTATTGTATCAAATGACAAATTAACAAACCTTATAAAATAGGAAAGGCAGCGCAAATACTGCAAATCGCTGCCTGTTATCCATCCATGAAAAATAAAAGATAATTTAAATATCTGTGATTACCTGAATACAATTGTAAAGAAAAGGCATATTTATCTAAAAAGAAATCCCCATTTTTGGGGATATATTCAAAAAAATAACCATTTATAGGCTTTTTTTAGGGAGTTGGTTAATATTTGCTGCTGTTCATGAGCAAGTTCATTAAAATTGCATGATTGAATAATTTTTGCATATAATAATTTAATAGAAGTGACTCTGATTCTGACAAAATTGCATTAATCTATGACAAAATGGCTGACTATGAGGCCTTGGAACAATATTTGATGAGCTAATACCATAAATAAAGAAATTTTCAAATTAGAATAATAGTTTATGGAAGAGAAAGGCACGTTATCGATACATACGGAAAATATATTTCCGATCATCAAGAAATTTTTGTACTCTGATCATGAGGTGTTTTTGCGTGAACTTGTATCCAATGCGGTTGATGCCACTCAAAAAATCAAGCAATTGGCCTCAATTGGTGATTATAAGGGTGAATTAGGCGAATTGAAAGTAAAGGTTGAGGTTAATAAAGAGGCAAAAACCATTACAATCAGTGACCGTGGTATTGGTATGAGCGCTGATGAAATCAAGAAATATATCAATCAAATTGCATTTTCTGGTGCAACTGAATTTATAGATAAATATAAGGATAAGGCTGATAATCAACAAATTATTGGTCATTTTGGGCTTGGGTTTTACTCTAGTTTTATGGTGGCTGAGCGCGTTGAGATCCAAACAAAATCATATCAGGAAGATGCAGAAGCTGCCCGCTGGAATTGCGATGGAAGTACAGCGTTTGAAATTACTAAAACGGTAAAAAAAGAGCGTGGTACCGATATCATTCTTCATATTGCTGAAGATTCATTAGAATTTCTTGAAAATCATAAGTTACAGGGCATTTTAGATAAATACTGCAAGTTTTTACCTGTAGAGGTGGAGTTTGATGGGAAAGTCATCAACAAAACGGCTCCAATTTGGACCATTGCACCATCGGAGCTTAAAGATCAAGACTATCTGGACTTTTATAAAGAATTACATCCTTTTGCAGAAGAGCCTTTATTTTGGATCCACTTAAATGTTGATTATCCATTTAATTTAACTGGTATTCTATATTTTCCGAAGGTTAAACAAGACTTTGAGATTAAAAAGAATAAAATTCAGTTATACTCACGTCAGGTGTTTATTACCGATGAGGTTAAGGATATAGTGCCAGAATTCTTAATGTTATTGCATGGTGTGATTGACTCACCAGATATCCCACTAAATGTATCTAGGAGCTTTTTACAGGCCGATGGTAATGTGAAAAAAATCAGCTCCTATATCACACGTAAGGTAGCCGATAAGCTGGTTGAGTTATTTAAAAATGACCGCAAAGCTTTTGAGGAAAAATGGGAAAATATCGGGCTTTTTGTAAAATATGGCTTAATCAGTGAAGATAAATTCTATGAGAAGGCCAATAGCATTGCCTTATTAAAAAATACCAAGAATGAGTATTTTACATTTGAGGAATATAAGGCCAAAGTAGAGGCTGTGCAAAAAGATAAGGACGATAATATCATCTATTTGTATACTACCGATTCGGCCAAGCAGCATGCTTTTATTCAAGCTGCACAAGACCGGGCCTATGATGTCTTGCTGCTCGATGGCCCCATTGATAGCCACTTTATTAATATGCTAGAGCAAAAATTAGAAAAGACGAATTTAAAACGTGTTGATGCTGAGGTAGTTGATAAATTGATAGATAAAGGTGAAGTAAAAGAAAGTGTACTAGGTGATAAAGAGCAAGATCGACTAAAAGAAGTATTCGAAACAGCTACACCAAAGGATACAGTGATACAACTGGAGGCGTTAGCGCCCGAAGATATGCCCGTTTTGGTAACATTGCCCGAATTTATGCGTAGAATGCAAGATATGGCCGCTTCGAATGGTGGCTTTGGGGGAATGATGGGGCAAATGCCAAATCAAACGCAGGTAACGGTGAATACGAATCACCCACTCATGACCAAAATCTTAAATGCGAAGAAGGATAACCGAGGCAAGCTGGCTAAACAAGCCTATGATTTAGCTTTACTTTCTCAAAATATGTTGGTGGGAGAGGAGTTGACAAATTTTGTGAAGCGCAGTGTGGAGCTGGCGGTGTCCTAAGTGTAATTAAATATAGAAAATTTAAAAAGGCACCTGGAATGGGTGCTTTTTTTTATTCTACTGCCAAAAACGCATCAAAATCACCCCATTTTTTTGTAGGATCATAACCGATTTTTCCTTGATCAATGAACAAGGGTGATGCTATATTATTTCGGTAAATTTGCCCTGTGCCAAGGCCTTGTGGTCTATTAGCATGTGTAGTTGCGGCAAATTGTGCAATGGCATTCAGGCCAATATTAGACTCAAGCATGGAGGTAAGCCACCAACTAGCCCCATGCTCATTTGCTAATCTAATCCACTGTTGAGTAATTGAGATGCCACCTAGTAAACTTGGTTTAAAGATCAAGTACTGTGGTTTGATTCGATTTATTATTTCGTTTCCCTGCTTTTTGGGATCAATACCAATCAGCTCTTCGTCAAGGGCGATGGGAATAGGACTATTGCTACAAAGCTCAGTCATTTGCTCCCATTGGCCAGGCTGTATGGGTTGCTCAATGGAATGAATATCGTATTTAGCTAATTGTACGATCTTTTGTAGTGCTTCATCTGGGCTAAAAGCACCATTGGCATCTAATCGTACACTTAAATCTGCCCCATTAAATTCTGATCGTATTGATTTTAAGATGGTACACTCCTGTCTAAAATCATTTGCTCCAATCTTTAGCTTGAGGCAGGTGTATCCTTGGTCCATTTTTTCTGTGATTTGCTTGATCATAAAATCGGGATCACCCATCCATATTAATCCATTAATCGGAATGGTGTGCGAACCAGACATAAATTCTTCACTGTATAACAATCGCTCTTTGCCTCTAAGTAACTCCGTAAGGGCTGTCTCGACTCCAAACTTGAGCGCTGGTAGGCTAAATGGCAACTGTTCGATAATTTCTTGAATAAGAGTTTGGTTAATGGTTTTATTTATAAATTGATTATTATTAATGATATCCATCCAGCCAAAATATTGCTGGATATCATCTGGTGAAAGTCCAGGTATAGGACCACATTCACCTATGCCTACTTGAAGCGTATTAGTGTTAAGTGCCTTTATGAACCAGGTATCTTTATATTCCAATATGCCACGGCTCGTACCGGCCGGAAAATTAAAATGCAAGCGATAGGGGTGCAAAGTAAGGGTAATCATGCTCAAAAAGATCAATTTTGAACAAAGTTAGCAAAATTTGTTTAAAAATTATAAAAAATACGGCTAATCATGATATCCAGTCTCACTTTCATAAAAATGACCAGCATTTGTTTTTCGATTACTTTTAACATGCGTGTCAATCCCTAGTTGGTGTGAACGGCAATACCAAATAATGAGTAAAGCACCTAAAAATGGTAAAACCCATATCAGTAGTTTATGAAGCTGTTTGCGCTCCAAATTTAAATAAGTTGTTTGGCTCATGCACTGATCAGCATAAATTGCTAACAAGCTATAACTAATTACCGCAAATAAAAAAGCGAACCACATAGGTTAAAATAGTTTGGTATCTAATAATTTATACGAATAATTTGACTAAAAGTTTCAAAAAAAACTAAAAATTTATTTTAATAATTAGTACTACTCAGAAAAAAAACTAAATTTGCATCGTTATTTGTAATTAATCTAAATAAAAATAAAAATCATGATGAATTTTCGTAATCTATTGGCGATAGTAACGATAGGATGGGTCATCGTTGGGTGTTCACCTAAGGATGATCCGACACCTTCAACTAGCTATGAGGTGCCTAGCACATACAACTTTGATCCGGTAAGTTATTCTGGGCAAACAAACCGCTTAAATATGCTGGATGAGCTCAGTGCTTATGCCAAAACAGCTCATGCAGACGGCGTAGTAATTGGGGCAGATAAACTTCAGAATATGTATGCTAATGAAAATGATCCATTTACAACTACATATTCCCAACAGTTAAAGAGTAAAACTTTTGAGCTTGATGTGGAAACCATTGAAGGGTACCTAAAGAAACATGCAGAAATAAGCTCATCCAACTTGCCCGGTAGTAATGGTGTGGCAGGTCGTATCCAATCGCTTGATGGCAGCAAGCAATATTTGTTTGATGAAAATGGACGTGACTTGGCTCAATATATTGAAAAAGGTATTATGGGCGCAGTGTTTTATTACCAGGCTACGGCAGTTTACCTCTCTGATGACAAAATTGGAGCTGCTGTAGATAATGAAACGTCTGATCCAGAAGGGGGTACAGAAATGGAGCATCACTGGGATGAAGCATTTGGGTACTTTGGCGCGCCGAAGGATTTTCCTACAAATGTTGAAGGTATCCGGTTTTGGGGTAAGTATTGTAATAATTTTGATGCGATACTTGGTTCAAATCAGGCACTTATGGATGCTTTAATTAAAGGTAGAGCTGCTATTTCAAACAAGGATATGGACGGTAAAGAAGAGGCGATCATGGAGGTTCGAAATCAATGGGAGCGAGTAGTTATGGCTTGTGTGATTCATTATATTAATGTAGCAAAAGCAAATTTGGCAGATGATGCCATCCGTAATCATGCCCTATCAGAGGCACATGCCTTTTTGATCGCCTTAAAATATAATCCTAGTAAGTCTATAGGAAATGTAGACTTAATAGCATTGCTTAGCCAAATTGATGTGAATTTTTATGAAATTGAGGTGGCAAACTTAGATCAAATTAAAATTACCTTAGCACAATTTTATGATTTAGAGCAGCATAAGGATTCGCTTTAAGATTTACTATTTGGTTAAAAGAAAAAACACTGGTTGATAAAATCAGTGTTTTTTTATATAAATTTAATAAATTCAGATATTTCCTATTAGAACTTGTGATATGCTTTACTAACTATTCCGCGATAAGGATATAAAATGCCAGCCGCTTGCGGCTGGGTCCCTTGGGACGGAACCATTTTGTAGCCTGGTCTCAGTCTCAAATTTATTTTGAGACTGAGAATCGCCCAAATAAAAAAGAAAAATATTCATAAAATATTGACTATCAAGTGAAAATATTAATTACTAAACTAAATTCATCAACCAACAAATACACTCAAATTTAATTTTAAAATAGTGTCATAAAATTCAGAAAAATACAACTCATTACTACAAGAAAACACAAAAAAATGAATCAATTTAAAAAAACAAATTTCTAAAGTTACACTATTACCTTGATATACACACAAAGCAAATATTTATATCAATCTAAACTAAAAATTAGTAAAAATTGACATAATATTTGAATAAATTATGCCAAAAATATTCAAAATATTAGTATAACTCCATAAAAAAGCGCGAGAAAATCATTCCTCGCGCCCACACATAAACTGAACAGAACATTAATATCTTGTTTCGGGTAGTTCAATAAAGGTCAGCATTACCCTTCTATTTTCTAATTGCTTGTTTTTATCAGTACCTGTGTATTGTGGCTCTGACTCACCCTTACCTTCAACGATAATTTGCGATTTAGGCACACCTAATTTAATAAGATGATCGGCTACTGCTTGAGCTCGTTGCAAGGATAACTTCTTATTGTATTCGGCCGGTCCACTAGTGTCGGTATGGCCCGTTACAACAAGTTTTACACTTTTTAAATCATACTTTTTTAATTGGTTTGCAATATGCTGCTTAGCATCAGAATGCATAAGTTTACTATCAAAGCCGAAGAAGATTTTAATAGATTTTGGTTTTTCTGGAACTCTTTTTTCTTTGATCAAATTATCTGTATTTGCAGGTTCCTGATTTACCTCTTGTTCTTGAATAGGTTTACTTTCAGGTGTTTGTTTAGGTTTAGCAACTGCTTGTTTTTTAATAGGCTTCTTATAAACTTTTTTAGTCGCTTTGCGTTTTTTCCTCTTTTTTATTCGGCCACGTTTGGCTACCAACTTCCTAATTTCTACACCTACTTCGATAGCACTCCTATTCGATACATTTTTTTGGTGTATGGGCACATCATAGGCAATCCCAGCCGAAAAATTTGTATGATTAAATTGTACGCCGATGGCTAGATCACTTGTTAATGTATATTGTGTGTTTAAATCAATGGATTGGTCGTTATTTGCAAGTAAATACCTCCATTTTAATCCTCCTGTAAATTGGTTCACACCAGCCGATCGAGTTGCTAAGAGTTGAGGAAATAATTGAAGTTGCATATACTGCCAAACCAAAAACTGGGTGCTCAAAACCAACGTGGTTGGTACCCTAGCTTCTTGGTCGAAGAATGAAACATTGGGGTTCGTAAAATCAATTAGGGCTAAACCTACATGGGCTGACTCCATACCTTTATTTAATTTTTGCCAACGAAGCCCTGTACCAAAGCTCCAAGCTGAGGATTGCCAATAGCTACCTTGTTCACCATTTGCTGCGGAGGGATCAAATCCTATACCATCAAGGTACTGGCTTCCTGTAGTAAATCCTAGATAGGTTAACCGGCTAAACCTGTAAATACCTTCAAATCCTAAGGCAAGTGCTTGATCATCTGCAATTTGAACGGATAGGGCAGAAGATATCCCGAACTCTTGGTTGATCAGAACACCAGCGCTAGTATTTCGATCATCAAGTCCAAATACACCAATCCCAGCCATTACATTTTTATTTTTTGGATGAAAAACAGGGTAATTTAGGCTTAAAGCATTGCTTTGTATGGCCATATTTGTTGCTGTGGCCTGTCTTCGGTAATTAAAATCAATTTTTGCATAGGGGTCGGCTACCCATGCCGGGTTGACACGCTGTGGTGTAAATTGATATTGTGTAAACTGAAAATATTGGGCCTTAGTTGCATGTGCAACCAAGACCCAGAGCAATGTAAAGATTAATTTTTTCATGTCTGTTTATCGAATAAGTTGAAGTGAACCGGACTTTTGACCATTTACTAGTAGTGGACTCCCATCTTCATTTGTTCCTTCAATGAGCCAAAAGTAATTACCAGTTGGCTGTGGGGATCCATTGGTGTTCCCATCCCAACCTACTTGTGAGGCTCGTGATGGGTCTGTTTCCTCATAAACAACTTGGCCATTTCGGTCGACGATTCTAAATAAAAATTCACGAACAGAAGTCAAACCATAAACCTTAAAAGTATCATTATTGCCATCACGATTTGGGCTAAATAACTCCGGTACAAACAACCTACTGTTTGGATCTTCAATAACTACTAATGTTACACTATCCATGCTTATGCATCCTAAAGTATTTTTTCCGGTTACCAAATAGGTAGTAGTTTCACGCGGATGTACCGTGATGCTGGCATCTGTTGATCCCTGCACCTGCAAATCTCCTTCCCACACGTAAGTAGCTGCACCTGTAGCCGTTAGTCTAATCTCTTCTCCAGGGCGAAGCTCAGTTTTACTGGCCGAAATTTCTACACCGACAGGTACAATGACAATCGAAATACTGTCTGATATGATGCAACCATTCACTTGTGCAATTACCTTTATGGTGGCATCTCGTTCTAAATGAAGTATGATAGAATCTTCGGTACTTAATAATGTTCCATTCTGATACCAACTTATAGAATCTGCCACTACATTTGATGATAATTGTACTTGGTTACCTTGACAAACCTGTTTAGATTCCTCTTGGAGTATTTCCTGCCCACCAAATACCTGGATGGTAATGCTATCTTGCATTAAACAACCTTGCTGGGAAATCCCTTCTAAGTATAGTTTAGTGCTTTTAGTAGCTTTATAAGAAATGCTTTTATCATTACTCAATAGCTTTTGGTTTTGGAACCAAGAAACTTCTTTAACAAATTCATTTACAGATAGTTGAATTGAGTCGCCATAGCAAATAGTAACCATTTCTTCTTGAAGCATTTCGGTTTCATATACATCGATCTTAAATGTAAGTTGATCGCTACATTCTACTGATCCTGACACGTTAGCATAAATTATTTCGTCTTGAAAAATGACCGTCGTAATGGAATCATGCATGCCTAAGTATCCATTGATGGAGGAATACCACTGCAACGTTTGATTTAATTCCCCTTTAAGTGTTACAGATTCTCCTCTACATACATTGATATGCTCATCAATTTCCTGCCCGCAGACTACAAATTGCAATTTAGTACAATTACCAGGACCATTTGTGCCATAGTAACTATTATCGACAGTTTGCATAACATAAGTGTATAATCCATTTTTAAGATCATGAATGGTGGCTCCTGGCTGCATACCATAATTACCATGGGCAGTTTGGGTACGGTAGGCCAATGCATAATCGAAATGGGGCGATACCACTTCATGCTGGCCATCTTCATAATAAACGTATAAATCATAACTTAAGGCCACACTTGGTGTATGATCATCTGAAGCGGCCCCCCAAATGATGTTAACACCATCTGGCGTATTAAAAACCACTGGACTAGAAGGCCCGCTTGGGTGCTCATTAATGGTTTCGGTTATGTTTTCTAAAAGTTGAATACTTACAGTGCCCTCACTTATTATAATTTGCATCTGATCAAGGTCTCCATCGCGGTCAATGTCCCCAAATTGGCTACTCAAGCCCTTATCGAGTAAAAAAGTATCGTTTTTAATAATATCAAATGTGAGGCTATCTTGTAACAAAATGAATTGTATCGGTTGACTGAGTGGATTGAGCCCAACCAGGCTGATGTCACATTGCCCATCTGAATTAAAATCACCGGCAAATAGCTCTTTTATTTTAATTTCAGGTAGTTGTAATCGAATATGACTATAGTCTTCTTCTTTTTTTATAAACAATGATAGGGAATCAGACATAGAAGTTGTGGCATGAATAATGTCAAATTTCCCGTCCATATTGAGGTCTGCCAAGTGACTTTTACCTGACACGAAAGGTAAGGTGGCAGTTGTATCTCTTAGGGAAAACTTTTGTTTATTATAATAAAATAATGCTGAATCTACTTCATCATTTCCTGTAATAAGTATTTCAGGGAAATAATCTTCATTAGTATCCCAAGCCAAAATTTGCCTGGCTGGGTATTCGGTTATGGTTAATGTATCTTGAATGGCCCAACTTTCTTCTTCTTGCCTTAAAAACTTGAGCGTATGTTGCTCATCAACTTCACCAGCAAGTACCAAATCAAGTCTGCCATCTAAATTGATGTCCGAAATCTTCATCACATCAGCATAAATACTATCTACTACATACTCTTGTGGCTGGAATGTGAATATCTGTGACCCTTCAGGCGTCTTATTGAGGTAAACTTGGGTTAAATTTTGTTGATCTATGGTGATGCCAGTAAGCACTAAATCCAATGCATTGTCATGATTGAAATGTGCCAGTTCGAATGTACCTACTTGCCATTTATGCTCTAATGCGAGGGTGTTTTTTTCAAATGTTAGATCCTCTTTACTCTCGAAAATGATAAGCTGGAGTGTATCATCTAAAATAGTGCTCATTATAAAATCTAATTGACCATCTCGATTCAAATCAGCCCAACTAGCTTGTGTGACACTATCTACTTCTAGCTGATCGACCTGCGAATGTAGCTCAAAGGGATTAGCATGTACTATGCTGAATGTAAGCATAGTCCAAGCAATAAGTATAAGTTTAATAATGTTCATGGTAAAAATTATAATTAAGATTTTAAAGCATTACAATAATAAGACGCATATGCCATTCGAAACGCTGCAATATTTCATTTAAAAATTAAATTATACAAAATTAGCAAAAATAATTCAAATAATACTTTATAATTCATGAATTTTGCTAATTACATTGAAAATGTATTGGCTTTGCAATAAAATGGCAACTGTATTATATAAATGAAGGGCACCCTGAAATGTTAACGGATCTAATTGATTGGTGATTTAGGTATTAATAGTTTATGCTAACTAATGACTATATTTATATGGTTTAAATTATTTAAAAAATAGAATTTATATTAATTGCATTAATAATATGACTGAATTTGTATTAATTCAATCAATTAAAGAAAAAAATGGGCTAGAATAGTGTTAAAATTAGAGTGGCGATAAATCTTTGATAATTACATTTGCGAAAAGAATGGCAGGTGAGACGGCACCTTAAAACAGAACCTTTAATTTAAGTCATCCAAAAAAATACTTAAAAAATGTACCGTTATATTCCTAAATAAACCAATGAAAAATACTCCCCCCAACAGGGTAACATTTCATCTCAATTTGGTATAAATAAGTAGTCCACAATTTTGGTGGCATTTTTAGTTAAACTAATTCAGAATATTATGATCAGGAAAACAATCTTTATGAGTCTATGGGTATGTCTTTTACCTGCTGTGTTAACGGCACAAGAAAATTATTTACCCGGTTATATTTTAAAAGACGGGGCTAAGAAGCAGGGCCAAATCGATAATCAAAACTGGGATAAAAACCCGGCTAAGATTCAGTTTAAGGGTGAATCCGGAATGCAAGTGCTTAGCTCAACAGATATTCAGGAATTTGAGGTAGGTAAAGAGTATTATGTGAGTCGAGTAGTTGATTTGGATGTATCGCCACACAAACTAAATAGTATTAAAGAGAACGTTCCTCCTAAATTTGTTAATGACACCACATTGTTTTTACGTGTATTAGTGCAAGGAGAGCTGAGCTTATATTCACTTAAAGATCGCAATGATAAGCAACATTTTTTTGTGGAAAAGAATGGTGAAACAAGCGAACTTTCTCGCTTTAAGCAAAAGAAAAAAGTCAAGGGGCAGGTTAAACTATTCACAGAGGATAAATATAAAAAGGAACTTGCAGGCTATTTTGCGGATTGTGCGGCGTTGAAGGCTAAAACCAGTACGATTAAATTTACTCGAAATCATTTGCAGAAAGTGGTAAGAAACTATAATAAATGTATGGGGGAGAACCTAATTGTATATGAAAGACCTACTGAAAAAATGAGTGCCTATTTGGGGCCATTAGTTGGTTTTGGAGTCACTTCACTTAATATTCATAGTGAAGATCATGATATGGCAGGTGTGTCCTATTCAAATTCCTCAGGTCCAACTTTTGGGTTAGCATTTACCATGGAGCTTCCCAGGAATAGCGGGCGCTGGAATATTTACAGTGAACTACTCTATTATAGCTATGCGATGGAAGGGGAATTTAGAGAAGATACTGATGAAAATAGATATCGACATAAGCAATTTAATGTTGAAGCCGGTTACCTAAAGTATAATTTAATGGTGCGCTATATTTTTCAGACCAATACGGTGAAACCATTTTTAGGTTTTGGAATAGGTAATGCCATTATGATGAGTGATAATATGATCGAGCATTATCAGGTGAAAAATTACTCTTCAATGGATGAAGGCAGCATACCAATTCTTGGGGGTGTTAGAAAGCATGAGCAAGCCCTAATTATAGAAGGTGGCATTAGTTTAAAAAACTTTAATGTGGCTTTGCGTTATGAAAGAGGAAATGGTTTTACACCAACAAGCAATGTTACCACCAGAACAACCTTTGTGGGAGTTCAAGCTTCATATCAATTTAGGTTAAGCAAAAAGAAGTGAGTTAGTAGTCTTATCCTGGCACAGGTTCGCAGAATCTGTGCTTATATGCCTATTTTGATTGAATTTGGCAAAAATTATTCAAAATTTAAACCTCTTTATCCATTCGATCCGTTACCACATAGTATCGTGGGTCGTCAATCGAAGTCTCGATTACTTGTTCAAAATTGGGGTTAGCATTGAGTAGCAGCTCTTTACACTCCGGGCTCAAGTGTGTGAGGGTGATTTGTTTCCCAGCTTCCATATATTTATTCGCAATATTGCTGACCGCTTCTATTCCCGAGTGATCGGTAACTTTTGACTCCATAAAGTCAATTTCAATCATCTTGGGATCACTTTTTACATCAAATTTGGACATAAAAGTTTGGATCGAGCCAAAGAAAAGAGGCCCCCAAATTTCATACACTTTTGTGCCGTTCTCTTTGATGCGTTTACGTGCACGAATCATGGTGGCATTTTTCCAGGCAAAAACGAGGGCAGAAATGATTACTCCGGCTATTACAGCTACTGCCAAATCCTTCCAAACGGTAATCGCAGACACAGCAATGAGCACAAAGGCATCAGCTTTAGGTATTTTATTAATTATTCTAAAACTACTCCAGGCAAACGTACCAATCACCACCATAAACATAACACCAACTAGCG
>JAUIFR010000068.1 GCA_030430325.1 Bacteroidia bacterium
GTAATTTTTTATGGTTTATTTGGGCGATTCTTATTATCAAAATAAATTTGATAATAAGACCAGGCTACAAAATAGAGCTACGCTCGCAACCTTCGACTCTCGTCTCGGTTGTGTCCTAAAGGACCCAGCCGCAAGCGACTGGCATTTTATATCCTTATCGCGGAATAGGTAGTGAAGCAAACCACAAATTCCAAAATAAAATATATGCAAATTTTTAATTAATTTTAAGTGTAATTATTTATTAGACTTTATATAAAAGCCTTCATCGAACCGGTATAATTACGGATAATCTTTCATTTTTTTGACAAAAACAACCCCCTAATAAACCCTAAACCATAAGCTAAATGTAACGTCGGGAATATCAACATACTATAAAGTTTGCCTTTTAGAGTCCTATGATGACGTATGGAAAAAAAGGCACTTAACAATGTATAAAGCCCCATCGGAATCAACCAAATAGGCCAAAAATACGCCATTGGCAAAGAAAATACATAAAGACAAAACAACATTGGAATCAAATGCCGCCATTTAGTCTCAGAACGGACCTTTTTGAGTACATAAGGTTTGTATACGCCATATTGATAGTATTGTTTAAACAATTTAGAAAATTGATCCCTGGGAAAATAATAAGACTTTATGGCTGGGTTTAAGTAAATTTTCTTGCCAAAACTCTTTGCTCTATAGTGAAACTCATCGTCTTGGTTGCGTTTGAGCTGTTCATCAAAATAGCCTACCTCACCGAAAATTTCACGTTTCCAAGCACCAAGATATACACTATCAACATACCCTTCATGATTCTCATTATGAAACTGGCTATTGCCTACACCAAATGAAACACTTGTACAAATCGCTACGGCATCCTGAAAATTACTCTCACCTATTGGGCGCATAGGACCACCAACAATATCGGCCTCAACCTGATCAAAGGTAGCTAAAATCTGCTCAAAATACTGTTTATCATATTGAGTATGAGCATCTAACCGAATTATTGGGCTACCTGAGCTTGCCTTAATGGCCATATTCAACGCAAATGGCACAAATTTATTTGGATTATCGAGCAGCTTGATATTATTGTGTTGCTGCATCCATTTTGAAACGATGGCTTTTGTCTCATCGGTAGACCCACAATCTATTATAATGAGTTCTTTTTCTGAAGGCCGAGCCTCTGTAAAAAAAGTTAATATTTGATCGATATATTTTGCTTCATTATATGTAGGACAAATTACACTTATCATACCAAACTTGTTTTAAGCGTTGAAGTTACAATTTGGGGTTTACCACTTGGAGTTGGTGGAATATGATCAACTTTCTTAAAATGAACCGGATATGGTTCCTTCAAAAATTGTTGTATTTGATCACGAATTTGGTCTAAAATTCCTTCATAGAAAGCTGGGCCAGGAATATACTCAATACGTATAGCATCGAGCTCATTCTGAATCACCCGGAATTGCTTAATTTGTGGAATATGTTCAAAAATTCCAGTAAAAAAATGAACGATCATGATTTTATTTGATGGTGTTTTCACAATATCAGTATCTCGCCCAATGACCTTTTTGAGCAAGGGGAATTGAAACTTTCGGTGCGTTGGGTATTCATTTTTTGGTAATTTTATAGCCAAATCGCCTAATTTATATCGGATTAAGGGCATTGAGAAATGATCTAGCCTGGTAACTACAACATGACCTAACTCACCATCTGGCAAGGGTGTACCATTATCATCAACGATTTCTAATACGACATGTGGTGACATGATATACATATAAGGTAAATCTGCTTGAGCACCAATCATTATTCCTTCGCCACATCCATAGGTTTCAAACACTTTTGTCTGAAAGATTGTATCAATTTTTTTTCGATAATGGTCGAATAATTTATCCCCCCAACTAATGGCAGATTTAAAGTTTACTTGCAAATTATGCTGCTCAGCGATACACGCTATGGCATATAAAGACGAGGCATACCCAGCAAGAAATGGGGCTTGCTTTTTCCGTTCCAGTGTTTTTAAAAGTTGTAAGATTTGATCTTCGGAATGCTCAAAAGCCATGATATAGTTGGTTAACAACAAAATATCCTTCACTTTTTTTACAATGCCACGGTTCGGCGTCATGCCTGTTTGAACGAGGGGATATCCAAGCTGATACCCCGCCCACTCCCACCAGAGTATTTGAATAGCTTGAGAAATAGACAATTCAGTTCGATCAACAAGCACTTCCATTTGAACTCCGGACGAACCACTGCTTTTTTCACTAATTAGCTTATTTTTATCAAGGGTAAAAAAATCATCAAACCGCTGCTTAATATCATCTTTCTGTAAAATTGGAAATTGCTGCAAACAAGCATATGGGTCATCACCTTCAGAATGTGTATCAAAATCACGGTAGTACGGAATGCTAGATACATGGCTCAATAATTTTTGTAAATTTTGACGCTGTAACTGAGCTAACTTCTCTGAGCTATAATTTTGAATTTGACGCCATTTATTAAGCTGCCGCATAACAGACGACCCAATTATAAAATCACCAACAGGCATCAATATGCGTTCTATAAACTGATTATACACTTACCCCCCTCTTTTTATATGATTCAATGAGGTTAATCCATTGGTCTTTAACATGACTCCAATCCAATTTGGAAGTGTCTGCCCTACCTTGCTCGGCTAATCGCATACCGACACTAGGATTTTCTACCAATCTAATTATCTGATCCACAAAACATTGTGAATCATTTGGAGGTACTAATATACCATTTCGCTCATGTTCAATTAAATATGGAATACCGCCTACATTAGTAGTGATGACTGGTAAACCGAGCGCCATTGCTTCGATTACACTAACTGGGTGATTATCAAAGTTTGTTGTATTGATAAAAATATCATAATCAGCAGCTTTTGCACGCCATTCTTGTTTACTTAAACAGCCTGTAAGCTCCACATGATCCGTTAACCCATATGTGCTAATTAAGTTTTGAACTTGAAGCATAGAACCATCTTTATCAGGGCCTACCATACATAAAGAAGCATTTGGATATGTTTCGAGCAGCTTTTTCAACAATTCGATAGCCAATGTTGGATTATAAACAACATGAAATGCTCGCACCCATAAAAGCTTTGGCTGAAATGCTCTCCTTATTTTAAATGGGTAGTCTTCAACATCAATAAAATTTGGAATATACTCAGCTGTATAACCATATTTATGAAAACTTTCTAGTAAGTATTTTGAGGGGGAAATATTGATAGCATTATGATGGAAAAGCTTATTAGACAATTGCTTAGAATGCTCGAGCCGATGCGGAAGATCTCCACCTCGCAAAATTGGAATGTACGGTATTTTATAAAATTTACATAAAATGGCGACACAAATGGCATACCAAAAATTGAGCGTGCTATACGTGTCAATTAAAACAAGCTCAATGCGTGACTTGTAGCGAATAATTTGACGAATACTATCTAACAGCCTCATCCATTTTCGCTTTTTACTTGAAAAAGTCTTCACTTTATAATAATGAGCTAACTTAGGCGACAAAAACTCAATAAACGTTGGTGTTCTGTTGTATTTACTGATAATATTTCCAATGTAAACTATCATATTTTATTTTCATTTATTGCTTGAACTAACCTTTTATTGCCTTTAAAATTAGCCAGATACAGGTAGGTATCCATTAGTTTTTGATATAAATGATGGTAGTTGTATCTTCTAAAAACCATTAATCTAGCAAAAAATCCCAAATTCGTTCGAACGGTTTGGTTTTGAATAAGCTCATGTATACGGTTTGCCATTTCTTCAACATCATTATAGGCCACAATCAAGCCTGTTTTATGATTGTCGATAATAAATGGAACTTCACCAACGGGTGTGCTTATTACTGCCAAACCTGCTGCCATCGCTTCAATGATTACATTTGGGAAACCCTCAGATAAAGAAGGAAAAACAAATATTTGACACGCAAACAAAAGCTGGTGAATATTGGATTGATTGCCCCAAAATTTAACTTGCTCAGCCACACCTAATTGCAAAGCCAACTCTTCTAGTTGTGTTAATTCTTGACCATCACCAATAATCCATACCTCTAAGGAATCAAAATAGGTATGATGCCGTATTAATGCCAACGCCTCAATTAAAATATGAACAGCCTTACCACTATTTAGTTTCCCAAGATATGCAATTTTAAGTTTATCTGATTTTTGCTTAAGCTTTTTATAACTGGTCAGATCTATTACGTTCGGAATTACCATAAGTTTATTATCAGGCACTACTTTCATTTTCTTAAGGGCATTCATCGATACGCTTGAATTAAAAAGAATCAAATCAGGCCATTTCAAAAGTAAACTAAATGAACGTTTATTGAATTTCTTGCACCGGTCTATATGGTTTCGAACTGCGCCTATTGTACTGATATTAAGCAATTTGCCTATTATACCAACATAAAAATTAACATAACTATGGGTGGACTGAATAATACTAGGCCTAAATAATAAGATTTGGATCAATAAGTTGAACATACGAAAAGGCGGAAAATTTTTAGAGCCAATATATTTCATTGCAACACCTAGTTCGAGCAACTTTTGTTCATAATACTCCCCTTTAGTGAAATGAAACACACGGACAGAAACCTGCCTTTCATGTAAACTTTTGATCATATAGTAAAGTTGCTTTTCAGCTCCACCTATTCCTAAATTTCCCACAACAAACCCTATTTTTAGCTGCCTCTTCATTGATGATTTTTTTTAGCATTGTCGATTGCAACATCCTCTGTACCCTTATTATTGGTATTTGAGTAAATAAAGAATATGTAACATGTTATTGCGATAAACAACCAAGTGGATTTCCCCTGAAATTCGTTTGACAAAAAAGATATTAGCGTGGTGGTGGTGGCATAAAGTCCAAGTTTATTTAACCATAAATCTTGAAACCGATAACCCGTCCAAGCAAATGAAATCAAAAAAAGTATCAAGGGTAACAATCCAATAATTCCATTCTCAACTATTGTCATAATATATGCCGAATGAGCCGCCACTCCAGACTTATATTTGGTATTATCAATATACTTTTCATTAAAAGTGGCGTACTTAGCAAGCCCTGACTTAAATGAACCTGTACCGATACCAAATGGATACATTTGAAACATTTGCCAACCTACTTTGTACAGTTCGGAACGTCCACTTGTTCTTTTACTAACTTTAATATCTTCATTGATTAACAATGCAATCCGCTGCATAGTGAAATTTTCACTATTTAGAATGACTGGTTTTAGGAGTTGAAAGACGATTAGGCATAGCAAGCCATAGGTAATGATCTTTTTAAAATTAACTTTCTCGATGATAAATATGAAACTTACAATACATAGTAGGATCCCACCTCGACTACCTGACATGAAAATCCATGTTGCATTAAGAACAATCATAACTGCAAACAGTAACTTATCTTTTTTGTTTTTAAGTTTCGAAAAATAAATGCACAACAACATAACAGCCAACTTAAAAGTAAAACTGAATGCATTTGGGTTAATCACTAGTGAATTGGAGCTAAAACCTAAATTATTGAGGTAGGTGGTATCGAATACGCGTAAACCATAATATCGATAAAAGAAAAATCCAACAATGGCCGATACAGATCCAAAAAATAAGGCCGATCGATAGAGCATATTGTTGAGATCGGAATCAAAACATTTAGTGACATATATATATAGTCCAAAAAACGAAAGGATGTATAATAAACTTTGAGACCCAAATAATAAATTTTGAGAATAACTCAACTGAAACAGAAGAATTAACAACCAAACAAAGTAAAATTTTAGACCGTGATACCAGTTTCTTGATATTGTTCTAATATTTACTATAGTAATGATTAATAACCAGTAATTTAAAGTATTCCACCTCAACAATCCTCCCTGTAACACAAATACCCTAAGTAGGGGATCTAATATGACCAGCAAAAAAAGTGAAAAAAGTCCCCATAACCGATACTTAATACCAAATATGAGCCCAATAAATGCAAAAAAACCGATAATGTTAATGGCAGTGGTAAAATCAACAAAAAAAGCAATCAACCAGATACCTATAAAGACTATTAATATGCGCTTAAATGTTTTATCACGTCCCTCAACAAGTAAATTAGAAGGCATGGAAGCTGCTTGCGTCAACATGCCACCTCCTCATCTTGGATTGCCCAATTGGCTCTACATATATTCTCGATTTGCTCTTTCCAACGCTCAATGGTCAAACTTGAAGCAAACTCATGACAGTTCTTTTGAATTACCTGCCAGTTTAACACTGTAATGGTAAGTGCGTAATTAATCTTCTCAACTATTTCATCACTTGCTTCAGGCGATACTAGCCACCCCCTTTTATGATCTTCAATTACGTAAGATGCCGCCCCTACTCGAGAACTAATTACCGGAATTCCATATAATAATGCCTCTACCCAAGCCTTACTAAACCCTTCAGTAAGAGAAGGTTGAATGCATAAATCCATCTTTGGCAAGATCGTTCTTAAATCTTCTTTATTCAGGTGTCCTAAGAAAGTTACCTGTTGACTTATGTTAAGTGACTGGCACATAGATTCGAGTTGTTCGCGCATGGGGCCATCACCAGCTATAAAAAGTTGAGGGCGATTTTCTTCATCAAGCTGCGTCAATAAATCAGCCATTGCCCTTATTAAATAGTTTACACCTTTCTCGGAAGATAATCGGCCAATGTAGATAAAGTTAGGTGGTGACTGCATCGTTGAACACCTAGGTTCAACTTGCCTAACTTCACTTTCAGAAAGTGTCGTCGAAAAAAAACCATGCATATGCTTGGGCAAGCTTTGAAAATATCCGGTAACTAGCATTTGCCTATTTGGGCTTGCAAAGAGCCTCATAAGGCGCTTTGTAAGTTTACTTGCCCATGTAGTTTGGTTATTGTCTTCCCAGGCTCCACCATAGCGTGCAATGATCTTTTTTCGATACCATACACTTAATAAAAAACCAATGAGCGAAATATCACCAGGTAATGGTATATGAACGACATCACATTTTTTAATTTCTGCACTTATTTGCCTGCAGTAACCGATAAGCCTAGAAAATACAGACAGCTTACGAATGCTATCTTTTCCATTTGGTTTCTTCAACCCAACAATTGTTTCAAATTCAGGTAGTGGTTGCCCCCCTTCTTTTGGGGTACTATTAACTATTACAAAGGACTTGCGTAAAAAAATACTGCTGATGGCCTCCATTTGAGTAGGGAAGCCTCCGGTAGAATACCATTTACCCTCGTGCTGCCAACATTGCTTGGAAGAAATCACACATAGCTTAAGCGGAATCATGTAGTATTGCTGATTAAGTACTTGAGTAACGAATTACCCTCATTGATAATTTTTAACTTTTCAATCAACGATTTTATTAGTGGGGATTAAAATTGGTTTGAGCTGGATTCTTACAGTGTAAGAAAATATTGTCGATTATACCTTGAAAATTATTGGAGCACTATTTTGAATATATTTTGCTAATTTTATTCAATAAAGATCATAGATTTAAATGAATTTTGCAAAATTCATTGAACCCACATTATTCATCATAGGATCGTTATGAGAGTCAAAAGTTCAATAACTTCAAGTTTTCGTAAATGCTTGATTTTGAAGAAAATTTGAGTAGCAATAGATAAAGTGGTGAATAATGCAGGTTATATAGGACGCCGCGCCTTAATGTATCGCTTACGATAATACTCCGAGCTTAAGTTACTTTCAATTACGCCTTTGCTAGTAGAGGCATGAATAAAAGTAACTTTTTTCCTTCCTTTTGTACGCGTTACAAGTCCCACATGATTTACTTTTCGGCCCACTTTCTTTTTGGAGAAAAACACAAGATCACCAGGTTGTAAATCTTCTTTCGTAATTTTTTTTCCAAATTTACTTTGTTCCTTAGCACTACGTGGAAGGTTCACACCAGCTGATTTAAAAGAAACATGTAATAGGCCCGAACAATCTACACCTTTGCGGGTCATACCGCCATAACGGTATGGTGTTCCTTTAAATGACTGCGCCGTGCGAATAACTTGGTTAATCTTCTCTTTTCGTACACTTGCTTTGCGCCCGGTACCACAACTAGCCAGTATTATGATAATAAATACTAGCCCTAATAGGTTAATTTTTTGATGAGACATTGATTTTTAGTGTATTTTAATAGTAATTTTGTTCACAATAACATCAATACGGTAAATATAATCGAAGATGAGCATTTATTCAAAAATTTCGCCCGAATTCATTGAAAAATTAATCACTATCGTGGGCAAACAACATTGTTTGGTAGATAAGAAAGCCTTAATGCCCTATGGTAGTGACAAAACAGAGGATTATTTTTTTGAACCAGAGGTCGTGCTCAAGCCGGGATCACCAGAGGAAATATCTGACATACTCAAACTTTGTAATGAACATCGTGTACCTGTTACTCCAAGAGGAGCTGGTACAGGACTTAGTGGCGGCGCTCTGCCCATACATCATGGGATTGTACTTGCCATGGAGCGATTCAATCGTATCCTCTCCATTGATGAGCTTAATTTGCAAGCCACCGTGGAGCCAGGAGTAATTACGCAAACGTTACAGGAAGCCGTAAAAGAAAAGGGATTATTTTACCCCCCAGACCCTGCTAGTAAAGGAAGTTGTTTTATAGGTGGAAATCTGGCAGAAAACTCAGGCGGACCCAAAGCTGTTAAATACGGTGTAACAAGAGATTACGTACTAAACCTAGAGGTAGTACTGCCCACTGGTGAAATCATCTGGACAGGTGCCAATGTACTTAAATATGCCACAGGTTATAACCTCACTCAACTCATGATTGGTAGTGAAGGCACACTTGGTATCATTACAAAAGTAGTTTTTAAGCTAAAACCTTATCCTCAAAAAGATGTAACACTTCTTTGCCCTTTTATCACATCGGAAGAAGCATGCAAAGCCATTTCGGCTATATATATGGCCGGCATCGTACCTTCAGGTATGGAGTTTTTGGAAAAGGACGCCATCCAAAAAACAAAAGCTTACTTAGAGCAAGAACTCCATGAAAAAATTACCTTCGAGATTCCTGATGAGATGGGCGCTTTGCTCTTAATGGAGCTTGATGGGAATAATGAAGACATGCTCATGTTGGAGGCAGAGCGAATTGCAACTGCCATTGAACCATTTGAGACTGGTGAACTATTATTTGCTGATAGCACCGCTCAAAAAGACGAGCTTTGGAAGATCAGAAGAAATGTATCCCCCGCAGTAAATGCGCATACCGTAACTAAGTCAGAAGATGTTGTTGTACCAAGAGGTCAACTCCCTCAACTTGTAAAAGCCATAAAAGCGATCGGAGAAACCTATGGATTTGAATCGGTATGTTTTGGGCATGCTGGTGATGGTAATTTACATATCAATATACTCAAAAACGACATTAGCGAGGAAGATTGGCATGGTAAAATCAATGAAGGAATAGGTATGATTTTTAAGACGGTAGCATCACTAGGTGGGACACTTTCTGGCGAGCATGGTATTGGGCTTGCCAAACGCGACTATATGCATTTAGTGATGAGTGAGGCGCACTTTAGAATCATGCGAGGCATCAAGCAAACTTTTGACCCGAATCACATTCTCAATCCTGATAAGATTTTTAAAGTACGATAATTTTACATGAATTTAGCAGAATTTAATCAAATTAATTTATTTTTAATTACGAAAGTTATAATAAAAGTTATAATAATTAATTACACATAAATTGTTATAAACCAAAAAATGAATTATATCAATTTTAGAAAAATCAACTCATTTATTTAATAAAAATCTCTCCTAAAAATATAAATTTTTAATAATACTACCAATTTCATACAAATTCCCCAGCTAAATTAGGAAATTATATGTGTAATTATTTATTATATTTTTTATAATTACCCATAAATTCACTTACCTTTTATTCAAAAGTTTATCATCCATTAGAACCAATAAAATTATCCATTTTTAAATTGCTTAAAATGAGATCATTTTTCGGTTCGAAAAGAAAATCGCAGGCACCTGCTACAGACAGTAAAAAGTACAAAGCTAAGCTAAAAGCTAAAGCTAAAAAGCAGCAAAAACCTACCGATAGCGCAGGTGAACAAATCAAAATGATGCAGAATAGCACCGTGGGCTCCAAAGACTCAGAGCTCATGAGAATGATGAGTGGTTCAGGCTCGAATTATCCATCAAAACAAAACCATGCAACATCCAAAAATGCATCTGAAATAAAGCATGCAAATAAAGACCTCCAAGCTCAAAAAAATAAATTACCTACTTCTAACGACGAGAATCTCTTTTCATCAAACTCTATTTATAGTATTGGTAGACCAATGATGAGTTTTTTATTGAATAATAATATAGCAAGCAAGGCTATAGAGCTCGGTTTTGAAAAACTATTTAATATTAATGACCCATATAAGAATACACTTGATAACCTTAAAATGGCTGCAATTGAAAGTATAGTTAACCCCTTCAAGGGGTTTTGGCCAAGTATAGCTGAAGAGCTTCCCAAGGATGTGCATCCCGCACTCGACTTTGTTAAATTAGCTTACTCAGATTCATCTGCCGCCTCTGACCTTGCATTATCACATCACTATGAATCAATGCCAAACTTATTAAACAATCCTACCCCGCATCAGCTAGACGAAAACGAAGCAGAAAGGCTCAATAAATTGGAGACCGTGAGTAATTTCAATAATTTCACTTAAATTGGTTCAAATCTTAACTCACTAGGAGCTCTTAAAAACAATAATTTAATTGATTTAGTAAGTATTTTGGGTGATATTGGCAATGTAAAAATCTCTGGTATAGGAAAAGTTCCACTTATTGATATACTCTTAGCAGGCGGAATATTTGCTGGGAGTGACCTATCTGGAGATGATTATGCCAAACTAATTTACAGTTTAACCACTACAGTTACATCACGGCTAGCTCCTCCAATAGGACTAGGCATGATTATATCAGATCTCAATGGAGAATCACAAGCATTTTATACTGCCGGGGAAATAATAGGTGACCACGCCATGCTTGATAACAAAATCAGGGAAAACATTATGAATATGCAGCTAGCACCTGAAGAATATGGTAAAATTGAAGAACTATCACTTGATGAAAGAATGGCAGCTATCAGAATTCTGTATCTTAGAAGTATTAACCCTGAAAATCAAAAGGCTATCAATACAATAATTGCTGAATCCAATGAGGCCGATCAACAAAAACTTAACCAATTTTTATTTGAATTTGAACAGGAGGTTACTAATCATATTATACCGGCAAAAAATTCTGTATATTATACGGTCCAAAGCGGCGATAATCTTTCCAAAATAGCAGCAAATCATGGCGTAACCTTGGATCAGTTACTTCAAGTCAACCCCATTCCAGATCCTAATAAAATTTACCCCGGGCAGCAAATCGTCATACCTTGATAAAGATAATAGAAGATTTTAAATGAATAACTACCTTCAAAAAACCCACCTATCCTGGCGCAGGTTCTGAGAACCTGCGCCTTAGCATAATCCCAAAATAAGCAATAGAGATTCTATTACAGCCATAAATTGCTTCAAATCAGTCGCTGTGCTTCATATTAGCTTCAAACCATAACGCTGCTATGCTTTTCACCTAATAATCCTGATTTTTTGCACTTGATGCCTTCATTACAAATTCTATTGCTTAATTTGGGATAATTATTTTTGTCGAAAAATCAACGCAAAAACCAATTATATTTTGCTAATTTTAGCCAAATCAGATGAGTTTCATATGGATTTTATTTTCAATATAATTAGCAAATTATATTGAATTAACGATATACATTAAATGAAATTAGCAAATTTCATGCAAAATTACTCCTCAAACTCATAGATCAAACTCCCATCTGCATCCCACTCCCGCTTTATATAAGGTTTGAACTGCTTATTGTAAGGGCTTTCAGCATATTGAATTTCTTTCTTACGCTTTTTTAAATTAGGATAGTATTCTTTCCATAAGCCAACTGCCACATCATTCTCATATTTGCCTTGCACGGCCAATTTACCATCTTCAAAAAAGTAAAAATAATCCCCTTCTCGTTTTTCATATTGGATGGGTATAACTTCCTTAACTTTGGTCTCATCCGCATCGTAATAGGAAATTTCTGCATCTTTAGGCCAGCCTTTATAATAGTATCTTTTATCCCTGAGAATAAATTTCTTTGTATATTTTACCCAGCGAGCATGTTTAGTCCCCTTATAAAATATCCCTTCTTCCACCAGCTCATTATTCACCTTCTTTTTGTACGGTCCATGAAGCACATATCCCTTTCTTGGCTCCATATTATTCGTTCGCTTAATTACTTTTTCCTTGGGGTTGAAATAATATTTATAGGGTACGTATTTATTGGGCTCTTCATAAACCTTCAGTAAATGAAATTGCTCAATAATGACATCCCTGCCTTTCGTTCGCTTTGTAAAGCCTTTTTTTGTTTTGATCCCGTAAAATACATTCTTCTTTCTCTTTTTTTTCTTTATTTCAACCACTTTTTCTGGATCTTCCTCCTGGTCTTCATACAGGTTTACCGTAACTGGGTCCTTAAAGGTTTGATCTAGACTAAAGGCTTTCTTTTGCTTATTAACCTGCTGACTGGAGTCCGTAAGTGTTTGGTCATCTTCGGCTTGAATAAAGCCAACACGACTGAATACAATTAAAATTATGGTGATACTTAATCTCATGTTTAATCAACTTGCCTTTCTAACAACGCAACAAATTTAATAAATAGTATTAGTTGTCTATTCTTTTTGTCAAGACTTTATTAAATAAACAGAATTTTGGCATAAAATGTTTCACCATTTAGATGTGCATGTTACTAATGTATTGCATCTACAATTGAATCAATAATAAGCTCTTAAATCATTTTCAGAAGTTAATTAGTAGCAATGCAAAGCAAATATTATCAATTCTACTTATTTACCTTACTCTTAGGCCAGAAGCTACTCTGGATTTTTTGTTGAGGCGGTTCATTTTTGCCTTGCTTACCTTTAGCTTACAACCATTACCTTGGTTAAGCATAAAATACACCCGATCATTATAATCAATCTCACCGAGTCCATCCTGCCAGTTTTTGGCCGTAACATGGTAATAAACCGTGCCATCAATCTCGTGTTGAATAAATGAAATACTATTATTTTCGCCTGCCTCAAAGCTCACCCATAAGGCATTGGGGGTAATCTGCCGACACATACCGGGCGTTTCTTCCTTAATGATGATTTCGTCTACACTTTTGCCATCTTCCTCTTTAATCTTACCATACACCACCTGTATGTTTTCAGATTCTAGCTCACGACGCAGTACGATTTCTTCCGAGGTATAAAATTGGATTTGCTTCATCGTTACGCCATTGGACTCAAGCCGCATACGAAGCGTATCTGTAAAATATATTTTGGTATTTTTACATGAGCTAAATAGGGTAACACCTACTACTAGCAAAATCCACAAATTTTTCATTCTTTTTTTAATTATTTTTTAATAAAAATCAATTTTTAGTTCAACATGCATCATATTATATATCTAGGTTTGCGTATTTGGCATTTTTTTCAATAAATTCTCTACGAGGCGCTACCTCATCTCCCATTAGCATGGAGAACAAATGATCTGCTTCGGCGGCAGAATCAATGCTCACCTGCTTCAAGCTTCGGCTATCAGGATTCATGGTGGTAGACCAAAGCTGCTCCGGGTTCATTTCTCCAAGACCCTTATAGCGCTGAATATTCACATTACCCTGCTTGCCATCCGCATTATATTGTGCTACTAGCTGCTCACGCTGTTCTTCACTCCAGCAGTACGTCTCTTCCTTCCCTCTTTTTATTAAATAAAGTGGCGGCAAAGCAATATACAAATAGCCATTCTCAATAATTTGCCGCATATAGCGGAAGAAAAATGTAAGAATGAGCGTACGAATGTGACTACCATCCACATCTGCATCCGTCATAATGATCACTTTATGGTAGCGTAGTTTTTCCAAATTGAGGGCTTTATCGTCATCCACTGTACCAAAGCTTACCCCCAATGCGGTAATCATATTTTTAATCTCCTCGTTTTCATAAATTTTATGCTCCTGAGCCTTCTCTACATTCAGAATCTTACCTCTAAGGGGTAAAATGGCCTGAAAATTACGATCCCGACCCTGTTTGGCTGATCCACCTGCCGAATCACCCTCCACTAAGTATATCTCACAAACGCTAGCATCATTATTGGAGCAATCCGCTAATTTACCTGGCAAGCCCGTTCCAGAAAGTACGTTTTTACGTTGTACCATCTCCCGAGCCTTACGTGCAGCATGCCTTGCTTGCGCGGCCAAGATCACTTTTGAGATGATCGAGCGAGCTACTTTTGGATTTTCCTCCAAAAAGTACTGTAAATTCTCACCCATGACTGACTCAACAGCACCAGTCACGTCTGAGTTACCCAATTTCGTTTTGGTTTGCCCCTCAAACTGCGGCTCAGCTACTTTTACCGATATTACGGCAGTGAGGCCTTCTCGAAAGTCATCCCCACTAACATCAAACTTTACCTTTTCAAGTAAGCCCACTTTGTCGGCATATGATTTGAGTGTACGCGTAAGTGCTCTTCTGAAGCCCGATACATGCGTACCTCCCTCAATCGTATTAATATTATTTACGTAAGAAACGACATTTTCAGTAAAGGAAGAATTATAATTAAAGGCAACTTGCACCGGCACATTACCTTTCTCTCCCTCCATGAATACCGCTTCGGAGATTAAATTTTCACGGTTACCATCTAAGTAAGCCACAAACTCCCGAAGTCCCCCTTCCGAGTAAAAAATATCAGATTTAGGGTTTTGATCATCATCAATTTCCCTTAAGTCCTTTAAACTAATTTCGATACCGGCATTCAAATAAGCCAATTCACGCAAACGAGATGCTACCGTTTCGTATTTATATTCCTCCACAGTAAAGATCTCCATATCAGGCTTAAAATGCACCGTGGTACCTGTATCCTCGGCTGTTCCGATTACTTTCACATCCTCTAATGGATTACCCCGCTCGTAGTTCTGCTCGAAAACTTTACCTTCCCGCTTTACTTTTACGTTGAGTTTCTCAGATAAGGCATTCACACAAGATACCCCTACCCCGTGCAGTCCGCCAGATACTTTATACGTATTTTTATCAAACTTTCCACCAGCATGCAATACCGTCATGACCACTTCAAGGGCCGACCGATTCTCTTTGGGATGAATACCCGTAGGTATACCCCGCCCGTTATCCGACACCAAAATGGAATTATCGGTATTAATGGTGACCTCAATTTTATCGCAAAACCCAGCTAAGGCCTCGTCAATGGAGTTATCTACAACTTCCCACACCAGGTGATGTAATCCCTTTACCCCAACGTCACCGATATACATGGCAGGCCGCTTCCTTACAGCTTCTAACCCTTCTAATACTTGGATATTACCTGCCGAATAATTTTCTTTATTTTCTTCCATAAATCAAAGCAATCTTATTCCAGTAAAAATACCACATTTATATGGTTTTTTTAACTTTTGGATGATTTTTTTAGTGCTTTTTATAGATGGCATTTCTATTAATTCTAATGTCACTCATTTTGAAAATGTGAAGGTGGTGGGTGACAGAAATTTGAATTATTTTTTTCTCAGTAATTTAATTTAGGTATCAAATTATCTGAAATCATTTCTTATTTAACTTTTATGTTGATTTTTAATGGTTTTGATTTATTATTTTTTTGCACTTTTACAATATTTATTTTCTAATCTAATTGCCGATTGTTGTTGTAATTTTGGATTTTAATAGGGCTATTTATTATTGCTAGATTTTAGTTGTTTAAGCTAATTTACTTCTTTTTGTAATTTATTTGAATATTTTTAGCTAATTATATTCAAATTTATGATTTTTATAGTTTGGGAGTTACGCTCGCAACCTTCAACGCTCGTCTCGCTTGTGCCCTTCTGCTCTTGCCTCGGTAGTCAAACTAAATTTGTACTTTTCTAATATTGCATAAACCTTAAATACTAGTCTTTCTAGAGCGTCCCCGTTTATTTGTTTGTTTTTTATCAACACCAAGTTAATTTTAATTACCAACCTCCTGTTAATCAAACTTTCGTTTATATTTAATTTTTTAATTGGGCAAACAGATTGATTTTATGGCTAAAACTTGTAATTTGACCCGCATTATTCATCACAGTATCGTTTAGTCATGTCTTTTTTTATTAAGGGAAAAACTAGGTGCTCTATATGCAACA
>JAUIFR010000069.1 GCA_030430325.1 Bacteroidia bacterium
CTAGCTCTTTTATTTTTTTTTATTTGGGGGTTGCCTGGTCAATGCTTTGCATCGCCCAGGCCGGGCTGCTTGCGGGAGAGACCTACGGTCGGTATCTTCGCCACTCTCATGACTCGATAATGCTCGCAACCTTCGACTCTCGTCTCGGTTGTGTCCTTCGGACCCGCCCTAAAGGGCACCGCCAAGACCTACGGTCGGTACCTCCGGCTTCCGCCTCGGTAGTCTAACCCATTCATTTATTCTAAGTTTATTGCATAAAATTTAAGCTCGAACTGAGGCAAAGTACCTGTTACAATTCATAAAGTAATACAAAAATCATACGATAAAATTCCTGGCATCATGGACGAAGCCACTAAAGATCTACAAAATGATGTGATGGCAAGCATTCCGAAGAAAGTGAAAAAAATGCTTAAGAAACAAAACAAGTAAACCAATTTATCTGAAAAATGGCGTGATTCTTTACCTGAATTTTAGAGGGACTAAATTTAGAAGATTCCGAATAAGCAACCTAATGGTTGCTTATTTTTTAAATATACGGGCAAGGCACTTTAAATATTAGGTAGCTAACTGATATACCAGCATAATAATACCAGTCCATGGAGTTTTTATTACCATACTGGTAGTTTTTTTGTGATTGATCACCTGCTGACACATTATCAATATAATCAAAGAATGTTTTGCGCGCACCAAACTCAATACCCACATGCCAACGTGGTGTGATAATATGCTTTATGCCCACTCCAAATGGTATAACGGGCTGATACTTAATATACGATTCCTCTGAAGGCTCCTCACCAAAAAAGGTGAAGGCACCTATACCTAAAAAGAAATAGGGAGACCATTTTATCAGGGATTTTTCATGTTTAAAATCCAAAAAATGATACTCTAAAGCGGCGGCGGCCTCTAAAGCAAATATAGAAAAGGACGCATTCCTTTGCGCTGCAAAGGGGTCATATGGCCTGCTATCACTTGCTGCAATATTACCTGCTGTAATACTGTAACGTATGCTCACCACGCTACTATAGTTCATTCTAAAAAAAAGCTGCCCACCTGGCCTAATATCAGTAAATTTGTAGTGCTTACTAATATCTCCCGTATAATTAAGGCCACCAATTCCCGCCCCAAACTCATAAAACTGAGCATTACTACTAACAGCTAAAAAAAAAGCAATAAAAAAAGGAAAACCATTTGGCTTTCCAATACTTTTAAGTGTATTCATATTTTACCTAAATTTCGCTTGACCGAAGCGCTGCTGACCAAGTACATAATACAAGTGTATACCAGTAATAATATAAATATCATTATCTTTTGGATTTCCTCTAATATTGTAGGGTGAACCATATCCTGGTAACAAAGTATACGTTTGCTCATCTATTATTGAAGTATATGCTGAAGGGGTTAAGCTAATAATCCGCTTTTCACCAGTTACAGCCCCAACCTCCTCTTGTGATCGATCCGCCATTTTCCGTGCAATTTCTGAATCAAACACACCTGGGTCAACATACTCCCCACTCACATCGTCAATATAATCAAAGAACAACCACCTATATCCAATTTCAAAACCTAAAAGAATTTGACGGTTAATTTTGTATCTTAACCCAATTCCAAAAGGCAATGAAAATTGAAAGTTACTATAAGTTTTAACGTTAACATGCGGACTAAATTGCCCTTCTGTACCTAAAGGTTTGAGATCTATCCATTGACCTGCTTGCTCAGTACCTGGTGCGCCAAGCGCCTTAGGATTATGATGAAATACACCTAAGCCAAGGAAAATATAAGGCTTAACAGACGTAACAAAAGTTCTTTCACCCCATAAATCAAATGAAGCAGAAAGAGCAAGTTCTTTTATATCATTTCTAAAATGTAAATTTCGAATATATCTTTTACCTCCAAGTTCGTCATTTGGATCTGCACTAATATCATCCCCTTGCAATCTACCCCATGACAAACTCGCTCGGCCATGAAATCTGCTTGAGAATCTTTTGTCAACAAATACACCAAAACCAGGCCTAGTAAACGATAATTCAGTACTTACAATATTTGATTTTGGAGCTAAATCACCAAAATAGTTGAGCGCATTAACCGCTACACCGATGGATAGATACTTCTCATCCGCTCCAATTCCAGAAGCTCTACCACCATTAAACCTCGACATTTGCCTACTTTTAGAAGCATGTTTTCTACTTTTCTTAGATTGCGAATAGGATCGTTTACGTCCTTGAGAAAAGGCGTCTTCAAAAGTGACCAATCCTACTAAAAAAATAACAATAAGAGCTACAGTACTTTTCATAAACTAATATTACAGGTAATTAGCGATAGTATTTACGCTTTGTATAACAAATTTAATTATTTATTGGTAGAATTAAAAGTAGGGATCCGTGTTAATTCTTACATTCAACCAATAAACAGTAAATTTGTAGATGATCAACCAATAATGTTTGATATTATCGTATCGATAATGATATTAAGCACACTATTCTGAAACTGATCTAATCTAATCTTTGATACCCCGTTCTGTTTCAAACCCTGTAGTACAAGTAATTCCTTTTGGCTTGCTACAAGCCACTCCAACTCTTCATAGGACAGCTCTTTTAAGAAAACCAACCTCATCCATCGCTGTAATTTTGGAGCTGCAAGTTTCAAAAACTCTTGTATGTCTATTTCCGCCTGATCAACGTAATTTCTAAGTGTTATTCGAACCAAAGATTTAAGGTTTTCTTCTATTTCATTCAGAATTCCATCAAAGTTATCCATAAATTTGACTAATTTTATAACTAACTTACAATTTAAATTTATGCTTAAAGTAACCACTCAAAATAAGATTAAATTTACACTTATTGTAATCTTTATCATTATAATTTTTGGAATAATTGCTTGGCCATTGAGCACATCAATCCGGCCCAATTCTACGCAATCATTTTCTCTAAATGATACTGCCATGGTAAGTCAAATTACGCTCAAAAGCACCCTTGGCTCTATTAATTTAATCAAAAAAGACAAAATATGGTACATCAACAATCAGTATGAGGCAGACCCAAATCTTATGAAACTGCTATTGTCCACCTTTATACAAGTTCAAACTAAAAGGTCCTTATCAAGCACCCAAGCTAACCAATTAAAACTCGAAAATATGGACCCTATTCATATACATTTAATGGCCAATGGAGATACTATTCATCAATTTATCTCAATAGGTGATCCCGCTTCTAAAAAAACCTATTTTCAACATAAAAACACCCCGCCAGCACTCGTGCATATCCCAGGGTATCAAACTTATATTCATGGCTTACTCAGCATGCCTACATCCAAATGGCGTATAAAAACGATATTTGCAAGCTCACCTCAAAGCTTTATTAACTTAATGGTTGAATTCCCGGACAGTACTCAAAACTTTGAGATTCTTTCCACCGAGCAATTTGTACGTGTAGAAGGTTTAACAAAATTGGACACCAACCGTATGATCAATTATTTAAGTGGATTCGACAATTTTAATGTGATCCATTACGTCGATACAGTAGGCCAAAATTCAGATGATGATAAGCCCATTATGCACTTATCACTTAAAGATGCGCAAAAAAGATTTTCACATGAATTGGATATCTACCAAAGTGATGAATTTAAGCCCAATTATCTTATTCAAATTGATCAGAAACAGTGGGCCACTATACATCCTAAATTATTCGAATTTATTCATAAGCCAAAAAAATATTTCAGATATAACCGATAGAAACTATTGAATGTAATTAGCAAAATTAATGAAAAATTAAATATTATTTGAACCAATTTTGCAAAATTTGTGATTTTTTCCTGAACATACTCTCCTCAGTATTTTAGAAAAAATTAAGTTCTTTGTGTTTTTTACAAATTCATAAAGTTTTTTGGAGTCAGTAAACGCTTTATCAATACTATCAGTTACCTCAAACATAGTAAATGTGCTATAGCTAAGCCCCTCAATCTTATATAAATAAAACTTCTCCTCACCATTTTTCTGTATATTTAAAAAAGTAACATCATCAATTGTAGTAGTATGAGCCTTATTTCCCCTAGAATTACCACTTTTTTTATAATTCCACTATCTTTGTAAGATGAGTAAGAAGGCATTTTTAATTGTATTAGATGGATGGGGTATAGCATCAGATAAAAAAGTCTCCGCAATTGATCAGGCTGACACACCCTTTATGGATCATTTATGGCAAAACTATCCGCACAGTGAGCTAAGCACCTCTGGGCTTGATGTAGGCCTTCCAGCAGGGCAAATGGGTAATTCTGAAGTGGGCCATCTTAACCTAGGAGCCGGCAGAGTTGTATTTCAAAATATTGTCAAAATCAACAAGTCCATTGAGGAAAAATACTTTTTTGAAAATAAAGTTTTGCTCAATGCCTTCGAATATGCCAAACACAATCAATCAAATGTGCATTTTATGGGTTTAGCCTCTGATGGTGGAATTCATTCACATATCAATCATTTATTTGCGCTGATTGATATGGCACAAAGGCAAGGTATTTCTAAAAGCTTTGTTCATGCATTTACCGATGGGCGTGATACAGATCCAAAAAGTGGTATTTCATTTATTCAGGCTATAGAGTCGTTCTGTCAAGATAAAGATTGCCAACTAGCAAGTGTCATAGGGCGCTATTATGCTATGGATCGGGATAAAAGATGGGAACGAGTAAAGCTTGCCTATGATGCGCTTTGCCATGGCAAAGGTGTATTAAGCTCAAATCTAAGGCAAGCGATTACAACGTGTTACTCGAAGGGGGAAACCGACGAATTTATAAAACCCATTTTAAAAACTAACGACCGTGGTGAACCATTAACCACAATTAGACCCGATGATGTCGTGATTTTTTTTAATTTTAGAACGGATCGAGGAAGGCAGCTAACTGATGTACTCACTCAGCGGATGATTCCAGATCACAAGATGAACCCCCTACCCTTGCATTTCGTCACCATGACAAACTATGACGATCAATTTAAAAATATTCATGTTGTATTTGAAGATCGAAATATTAGCAACAGCTTAGGTGAAGTCATTAGTAAAGCGGGTAAAACCCAAGTGCGTATTGCCGAAACTGAAAAATACCCTCATGTCACCTTCTTTTTTTCTGGAGGTCGGGAAGAGCCATTTTTTGGCGAAGAGCGTATCATGTGTGACTCCCCAAAGGCACCAACCTATGACTTAAAGCCTGAAATGAGTGCTGTTGAAATTAAAAATGCTATCATTCCACATATTTCGGAGCAACAACCGGACTTTATTTTACTAAATTTTGCCAATCCAGACATGGTAGGGCATACCGGTGATTTCAATGCAGCTATAAAGGCTTGTGAAACAGTAGACCATTGCCTTCAAGAAGTTATTCATCATGCCCTAAGTTTTGATTACCAGATAATTGTGCTGGCTGACCATGGCAATGCCGACTACATGATCAACCCGGATGGCTCCCCCAATACAGCACATACCACGAACCCTGTACCCTGTATTTTAGTTTCAAAAGACGCTAAATGGACTATTAAAAACGGTAACCTTAGCCAAATTGCGCCAACGATATTAGCATTAATGGGTATAAACAAACCTGGCGAAATGACAAGTGAGAGCATCTTAAATCCAATGCAATAAATCATGCTACAAGTCCATCTTTTGTTTTATTCGTTTTTTTTGTTGGTGATGCGCTTGTTCATTGGTATTGGATCATTTTTGAATAAGAAAATTCGCTTCTTTTATCAAGCTCGAAAAAGTAATTGGAAAAAAATTACTGCTTATAGACCAACGCATCAAAAAACAGTTTGGATGCACTGCGCCTCAGTAGGAGAATATGAGCAAGGCCGCCCTATTTTGGTTCAATTAAAAAATCAATGCCCCGATATTGAGCTTGTATTAACATTTTTTAGCCCTTCTGGGTTTTTACATAATCAATCTGATGCACTAGTAGACCACATCTTCTATTTACCACTAGATGGACGACGCCATGCAAAAAAATGGATTGAAACCATAAAACCTGATCTAGCGCTTTTTGTAAAATATGAATTTTGGTATTGGTATAGTCGACAATTAAAGACCGCATCAATACCTTTAATATTAGTATCGGGAATATTTAGGCCTGTGCATCCATTTTTTAAGTGGTATGGGGGTTTTTTTAGATCAGTTTTGAAAAATTTTACATATTTTTATTTGCAAGATGAGCGCTCAAAGCAGCTCCTAGAACAAATTGGGCAATCCAACTGCGAAGTAACGGGCGATACCAGGGTTGATCGGGTTATAGAGCTGATAAACAGCCAACAACAAAATGAAATTACCGAAGTATTTGTTCTGGGAGGCAAACCTGTTTTTATAGTTGGTAGTTGCTGGGATGATGACCTGGATGTACTTATTCCATTTATTAAAAATCATTTGGGTCAATTTAAGTTTATCATTGCCCCACATGAGATTTCCGATAAAATAGTGCATCGAATTATTAGTATTGCCCCAGATCGTACAATTAAATATACGGAAGGCAACCCAAACGATCACCATTCCATCTTAGTTGTCAATACCATTGGGCAGCTGGCCATGCTTTATCAATATGCTAAATTTGCATGGATTGGGGGTGCGTACAGCGTTGGGTTACATAATATATTGGAACCAGCCGTTCATGGAATGCCTCTTTTTTTTGGTGATAAGGCCTATCAAAAATTTAAGGAAGCAGAAGATTTGCTTGAACTGGGTGTAGCACATGCTATTAGCAATACAGCATCACTAACTTTAAAGATGGAGCAGTTAACTCCAATTGAATCCTACCAAGAAATCAAACGAAAATGTTTAGATTATATACAAGCCAATAAAGGAGCCGCCAAGCGGATTGCTGATGGTTTAATTCAAAATAAATTATTATGAAGGGATTAGTAACTAGATCAACGGGGCTTTGGTATGATGTTAAAAGTGAGGCTGGTGAAATAATTAGCTGTAGGCTCAAAGGGAAGTTTCGGCAAGAGATAAATCAAGTCACAAACCCAATAGCAACTGGGGATAGAGTAGAATTTATACTTGAAGAGAACAAAAAAAACGGGATCATTACAAGCATTGAACCACGCACTAATTATATTATAAGAAAATCTTCGCGTAAGGAGCATTTTGATCATATTATCGCATCAAATTTAGATCAAGCTCTGCTCATTGCTACTTTTAAGATGCCGCGTACTTCTCTTGGATTTATCGATCGCTTTTTGGTAGTGGCTACTTCGTTTGAAATCCCTGTAATCATTGTATTTAATAAGTCGGACTTACTAAAAGAGCGCGATTTGAATAAATTTAATGATATTGCCGCATATTATTCAAAAATTGGCTATCCCTGTCACTTAATCAGCGCACTTAATAATGATTTAGAGGCCATTAAGCAGCTTTTGAATCAAAAAACAACCTTATTATTTGGGCACTCAGGTACGGGAAAGTCCACTTTGCTAAATACATTATTTGGAGAAGAAATTCAACATACCAAAGGACTCACTTCTCAAAAAAAAGGTAGCCATACTACCACTTTTGCTCAAATGTTTGAGTGGTCAGAAAATAGCTATCTTGTTGATATCCCTGGTATTAAAGAATTTGGAATAACCCATATAGAGCCGGCTGAAATTGGCTTATATTTCCCAGATTTTAAGCCATTTATAGGACAATGCAAATTTTATAATTGCTCGCATAAGCACGAACCTAATTGTGCCATCCAAGCAGCTATCAAAGAAGGTAAAATTAGTGATTGGCGTTACAAAAGCTATCTTAGCATGATTAATGAATAAATTATGCTAAATTTACTCATTATAATCAATTATTTCAATATAATTAGCAAAATTAATTGAAAATTAATCACATAAGCACCAAAACTTTTAGACGCTACAATAAAAAAATTGATAGTATTTTAATAGATTTGCTGTAGGAAATTATCTATTTAGATGAAACTGCTAAGCCATGTTCAATAAAAAAGGCCTTATTAGGTTACTTGGATTAATCAGTATTATATGCTGGCTGGCATTGCTTTTGTCTAGTTTTAACTACTTGTTTGGGCGCTGGATGGAGCAATCCTCCCAAAATATTCCTAAGGTTTTTTTAGCACTATTTTTCGTTTGTCTAATTCTGTTTTATCAAAACCGTATCAAAAGAGTCGAGCAAACAAATTTCGTTGATACACTTTGGAAGGTATTTGTAACTGGGCTAATTGCGACCATTGTTTCACTTATCATCAGTTCATTCTTATCCTTTTTTAGGGATAACAAGCTCTCCCAAAACGTACTACTCATCAATTTCTTTTATAATATTAATATTGGTTTGGTTTCAGCCTTCTTGATCTCGACCTATGTGGCTTGGAAGCGCCTTATTTTGTATCAATATTCGAAATGGCTCTTTCGTTTTTGGCGGTTTTTTGAATATGCCTTATGGATTACAATAATCCTTAATTTACTAGATATCAAATTTTTAGATAATTATTTCCGAATTATTTTCTTCGGAATTATGGTCCTTGCACTTGTACCACTTATAAACTTAAAATGGGTAGCTTATCTTAATTTTGGCCAAAAGTGGAAAAGTTTACTCCTCATAGGAATCGTAATAAGCTATTTGATTTATTTTTCGATCCATTTGGTGGATTATTCTTCTAAATACCGCTTGGTTATCAATTTGATTGACAATGTGTTTGTCATTGCACTGTTTACCTTTATTTTATTATATGCGATCATTTCCTTTCTTGTCATTTTATTTAACTTACCAACTTCCTCCGTTTTTGAACAAAAACTAGAGGAAGTCGTTAGTTTTCAGCGCTTAAGCCAATCTTTACAACATGGTCAAAAGGAAGAAGATGTGTATGCCATTTTACTAAAATCCTCTATTTCAGCTACCAATGCTGACGCTGGCTGGCTAGAAGTAAACAGCATGAATGAAGACGCCTGTATTACTGTAAATGAAGGCTTTAAAAATGGGCAATTGCATGCCATTAAGGAGAAAATTGAACAAGTAAAAGGCATTAAGCAGCTTAGTCAGATTCAATCACTAGGTGAAGTTAACAAGCACAAGCTTAGTTTTTCGATAAAAGATAACCGATACCGGTCAATACTTCGATACCCATTATTTGTTAAAGCTAAATTGAGTGGATGGATGGTATTGGTGAAAGGAGTAAGCGTAGGGTTTAATAATGACATGTTGGAGATGGTAAAAGCCTTTACAAACCAGGCTTATATCTCCATTGAGAATCACCACTTAATACAAGAGACTTTGGCCAATGAGCGGTATAAAGAAGAACTTAAAATTGCACAAAAAGTTCAAAGAAGTTTACTACCGCAGTCTCTCACGCATAATGAGGATTTAGATATCGCGGCCTTTTCGGACACAGCTTATGAAGTGGGTGGTGATTATTATGATACATATCGCATAGATGAGGACCGTATGGCACTTATTGTTTCTGATGTGTCTGGTAAAGGAACCTCTGCTGCCTTTCAGATGTCCCAGCTTAAGGGTATATTTCATAGTTACGCTCAATTAGCATTAGACCCTCACGAGTTCTTTACACAAGCAAATTTAGCTCTAAGCAGAAGCCTTGATAAATCATCATTTATCACAAGCTCCTATTACATTATTGATCAAAAAAATAAGGAAATCACCTTTGCCAGGGCAGGTCATTGCCCCACACTATATTATTCGAATGATCAAAAAAAAGCAGATTATTTAAAAAACAAGGGGCTCGCTTTGGGGGTACTTCGTAACCCGAGCTATAAAAATTACGTACATGTTAACAACCTTCATTATAAAAATGGAGATGTAATTGTTTTATATACTGACGGCATCACCGAGGCGCAATTACAAGGAGAAGAATTTGGTTATGAAAGATTAAAAGATGTTGTCGAAAAAAATGCAAGCTTAAATGCACAAGAAATCCAAAATGAAATAATAAAAGCATTATTTCAGTTTTGTGATACAGAATGCCTCGATGATGATTTTACTGTTTTAGTATTAAAGTTTAATGTAAATGAAAATGTGTCAAAATAGTACACATGTAAAGTTTAAATGTATAATTAGATTAAAAAATGACGCTTTATGTTAGAAATTAACAAAATAGCTGACCCTCCATTTCAAAAACTGATTTTGATTGGAGAAGTAGACGCCAGTACCTCTATTCAGTTAGATCAAATGATGGAGGAAGTTACCTCTGAAGGTTTGGTATTAATTGATTGTACTCATTTAGCCTATATTTCTTCGGCAGGCTTAGGGGTATTTAATGCCTATTTTCAAGATGCTGAGGGCTCCGGAAACAAATTGGTGCTTTATGGGTTATCTGAAAAAATCAAAAGTGTATTTGAGTTAGTAGGCTTAGACCAGTTCTTAAGCATAGCTGAAAATGAAGACGAAGCTAAAAAATTGATTAATGAATCATCAGTATAAAATTCCCTGCAGCCTAAAAAAGCTCGAGGATGTACGGGCATTTATTCGTTCGGTACTAGCACCTTACAATATCACTAAAATCGACCGCAATAATATTATATTGGCCGTAGACGAAGTATGTGCTAACTTGATGATTCATTCCCATCAATGTAATGAAAATGAGTTTATTGAGCTCAATATTTATATTAAAAACAGGTCTGAAATTACCTTCGAATTTGTAGATATTGGCGTAGGGTTTAATATTTCTAATTACCAGGAACCTTCAATAAAAGATATTGTAAATGAAGGAAAAAAGGGAGGGTTAGGCCTTATATTGGTCAAAAAAATCATGGATGATATCAATTTTTCAACAAAGAATAACCAAAACACATGCCGGCTAACCAAAAAAATCAACCTAAAATAGCTGGAGATGCGCTTCCTGTTATGGAAGCTTTCTATACCATTCAGGGTGAGGGTTACCATCAAGGTAAGGCAGCATATTTCATTAGGCTAGGTGGCTGTGATGTTGGCTGCCACTGGTGTGATGTGAAAGACTCCTGGGACGCAGACATACATCCATCACGTACATTGCAGCAGTTATCTGATGAAATACCAATCGCGTCTTCAAAAATTATTGTATGTACAGGTGGTGAGCCTCTTATGTATAATTTAGAGTCCTTCTGTATGTATTTTCATCAAGGGGGGTATATGCTCCACTTAGAAACATCTGGTGCATACGAACTTACGGGGAAATGGGACTGGATTTGCCTATCTCCCAAAAAATTCGCTCCACCAAAAACAACTATTTTTCCATATGTGAATGAGCTAAAAATCATTATTTACAACAAAAGCGATTTTGACTGGGCTGAGGAGTATGCAAGTGCTATGAAAGATAATTGTCACCTTTTTCTTCAACCAGAGTGGAGTAAGAAAAATAAATTAATGCCTTACATCGTTGATTATGTAAAAAGCAACCCAAAATGGAAAATCTCATTACAAATTCATAAATTCATGGATGTGCCGTGATTTTTTAGTTGTTGATATGAACATACTTCAATATTTATTCTTTTTTCTATTTTTACTCTCTATTGTTGAGGCAAAAGACGAAACCTATACTATTAAAGATAAAAAAGCAATAAAATTTTATGAATCCTCACTTGAATTACAAAAAAAGCGGCTGTTTCCTGAAGCACTTGAAATGCTTAATAATGCCCTTAAGAGAGACCCAAGCTTTGTAGAAGCTCATTTGCGAATAGCCTCAATTTATCAGGTTCTGGTAAATCAAGAAAAATCACTTTTTCATTACTCTAAAGTAATAGAATTAGCCCCTGATAATGCCAACTTCTCCCCGGCTTGGTTTGCAATTGGCCAACATTACTACAAAAATGGCCACTACGACTCTGCAAAATTAGCTGTAAATAAGTATTTATCATTTAGGCAAAGTCAAAAGAATAAATACGTCAAAATGGCTCAAAAAATTGCCCACGATTGTGACTTTGCAATTGAAGCGATTAAGCACCCCATACCATTTGAAAGCAGACCAATTGATAAACCTATTAACCAAATGCCTTTGCAGTATTTTCCAGTCCTTACTGTTGATCAAAACCAATTGATATTCACTGGCAGGCAAGGATTTAGACCTACAAATAATGAGGACATTTACATAAGTAAAAAAAATGAGGATGGTACTTGGGGAATACCCGAGTCACTCTCACCAAATATCAATACCGAAAATAATGAGGGCACTTGCACCATATCAGCAGATGGCAGGATACTAATCTTTACTTCTTGCCTAGGCAGAAAAGGTTATGGTAGTTGCGATTTATATATTAGCATAAAGTCTGGTGATCAATGGAGTAAACCTCAAAATTTAGGCTCTACGGTAAATGGTAGGTCGTGGGAATCACAGCCCTCGCTTTCGGCCGATGGTCGAACGCTTTTTTTTGTCTCTGATCGTGTAGGTGGATTTGGCAGTAGAGATATATGGGTAAGCAAACTAAACGAACAAGGCATGTGGTCAGAACCTATTAATGCAGGAGGCAATATAAACACTACTGGCGATGATATTTCCCCTTTTATACATGTCAATGGCAAAAACCTATACTTTTCGTCAAACGGGCATGTCGGTATGGGCGGATACGATATTTATGAAAGCGAATTAGATCAAAATGGTTGGAGTAAAGCTAAAAACTTAGGATACCCTATTAACACATACCATGACCAAGTTTCGCTTTTTATATCTGGTGATGGCGAAAAAGCCTATTATTCATATGAACAAAAAAGTGGGATGAAATATAACTTTAGCTATTTATATGAATTCGACGTTCCAGATGAAATAAAAATTAAGAAAAAAAGCAGTTTTGTGAAGGGGATTGTTTATGATAAAGAAACAAATAAGCGACTAGCTGCAAGTGTTGAACTTATCGATATTGATAAAAATGTACTCATCGCAAAGGTAGATGCTGACTCCATAACTGGTGAGTATTTTATGGTGCTAACACAAGGAGCACAATATGCTTTATATGCCAATAAAGAAGGCTATTTATTCAAGAGCCTGTCATTCGATTACAAAAAGCTTGACAATAAGGATCAGTCCAAAACAATAGATATTTATTTGAGTCCTATTAAATCAGGAAGTGAAGTGGTGCTGAACAATATTTTCTTCGATAGCGACAAATATGATTTGAAGGAAAAATCTAAAACTGAATTAGACCGGCTCGTAGAGTTCCTAAAAATAAACCCATCAACAAAAGTTGAAATATCAGGCCATACGGATAATGTGGGTAAAGCAGCCTATAATAAAACACTCTCGCTAAATCGGGCCAAATCCGTATATGAATATTTACGAAAGGCTGGTATTGAAGACAAAAGAATGAACTATGATGGCTTTGGGTTTGAAAAACCCATAGCGCCTAATGATATTGAAGCCAACAGAAAGCAGAACCGAAGAATTGAATTTAAAATATTGGAGTAATCAGTATTATACAAACCAAGCATACCGCTAATTTTGGATGGGAGAATTATTGTACTTTTCCAGGCAGAATACTAAATAAAATCCAAAAATCTTCTGAAAATATATCGTAAATTGTATTTATTCAAGAAATCAATCTTGGATTTGTCCTAACCCGCATTATTAACAATTAAAACCAGTAAAAACAACTTCAGAATACGCTGCTTATATTGAGTCAAGCTACATTTTTGAATAAATTATAACAAACTAAAAAAGGCTGCCTAATGACAGCCTTTTATTTAATCTATTGAAAAAGTCATTTTTATCATGCCTACTTCAAAGCGTCCTGAAAGTCCTCTGAAGTTTCATATGCCTTAAATTCTAAATCCTTTAATGCGTACTCCTTCAAGCCACTATCCTTAGATGTTGCACTTGCAAGATTCTTATAAACCTGATCTTCTTTTTGAGTACGAGCAGCAGCTACAGCAGCCGCATAAAATGCTAATGCGTGGTCAGGGTTCATATTAGTAGCCTCACCTAATGTAGTTAATGCATTTTCATAGTCTTTGGTCAAGATCTGAGCTAAACCTTTATTAAATAAGTTATCAGCAGTCTCCTCAGCATTAGCAAGTGAACGTAATGCATCACCGTAGCTTGCACGATGGATTAACAATGCACCTTTAACGCTATTTAATCCTTTAGCATTCTCACCAGTGGCTCCTAATGACTCAGCTTTGCTAATAGACTCCATGGCTTTACCAAGATTACCTTGCATCACATAAACACTAGCAAGATTAATGTATGCCTGTGAGCTTTCTTGCTTCTTATTAGCCAATTCTAATTGTGTTACAGCCATTCCAGCATATTTATTACGATCAGCATCACCTGAAGCATCGATGGCCTTTTGAACATATACTGCTCCTAGGTTGTTATGAGATGCCCAGCTATCGTTTTTCTTTGTGGCAGCCTCATAAATTGCTTCCTGCTCATCGATTGAAGGAGTTAATGTAGCAGCATAGCTTAATTCTTCATCAGAAAGCGTATCTGCAGAAACCTTATCTTCTGTGATCATCTTAGCTAAGATTGCAATTTCAGCATCCGTCTTTTTTTCTTTAACTGATAAAATTTCAGTTTTAGCAGTACGAAGACCTGGATATACTTCCTTAAATACCTTTTTGTAACCTGGCATACTTCTCAATTTCTTCTCCTTCTCTTCAAACTCACCTGGTCCGTTAACCACGTTTAACATATTAGTTTTCTCTTCCTCGGTAACACCATCGAAGTCTTTAAGAGCTTTTGAGAAACCACCCCAATCTTCAATTACTGGCTTCAATACAAATTTGATAGAATCAGCCATTCCCTGATAATCATACTTTTTCATCATCTTGCGATAATAATCTTCAATGACTTTTGCACGATCTTCCGCCAATCGGCTATTGATTCGCTCAAGACCTTCCGGAGAGTGAGCTCCAGTGATAGTTACTGTTCTTGTTACGTTTTTAGCAGCAATAAATGCATTTAAGCTATCCGCACGATCACTTCTGCGTTCAGAACTTCTTAATACAGAGCTACCTTGATCGAAGAAGAAATCAACATGTGTAGGAATTAATTCTTCTTCATTATTATAACCGTGATCAGCAAATGCTGCAAAATACACATCTTTTACAAGCGTAGATGTTGTAATTAGGCCTTCTGCAACTGGCAATCGATCAGTAGTTTTTGATTTATCGTTTCGAGGGTCAGAAGCAACGCCTTCGATCGTTAAATCACCTCTTCGCATAGCCGGATCATATGCAAAACTAAAATTTTCGCTCTTACTTGGCTGTTGTGTGCTACTATTAGGATAATCATCAGCTTTAAACTCAATACCTTCTAAGGCTAATTCTTGTTCGCCATATTCATAGTAGGTATTTACCGTATAAACTTTTCCCTTTTTGAGCATTTTGGTTGGGAGTGCCGCGGACATCTTAAATTTAACTGTATCAGCATGCACCTCTAATGGAGAAGGTTCAACAGTAAGTTGTTGGTCCTTCGCCATTTTGACCATTTTGTTCAGCGCACAACCCGTGAAAGCTAGCACAGAACCAATCAATAATATTGTAAAAAATGTCTTTTTCATTTGACTCATGATTTTTAGTACTAATTATGTCGACGCGAAAATAGGTGTATATTCTCACTATTGCAATTATATAAAAAAAAAATTACAGTATTTACTACTTTTTTTCCTTTCATTTCGTTATTTTTGTTTAAAAGGAGAAGTTAATAAGTAATAGTAGATGAGTAAATTACAGAACTTTTTTGAACGAAATGCATTTGGTGTTTGTACTAAAATTGCAGATAAACTAAATTTACCTATATCTAGTGTAAGGCTTTTTTTTATTTATGCCTCCTTTTTGACCTTTGGTTCGCCACTTATTGCCTACTTAGGCCTAGCCTTCTTGATGAATTTTAGGAAACATATGCGAAAGCGCAATAGTAGTGTATTATATTATTAATTGATTTCAGTGAAATGTTTATGCTTTTTTATAAAATACTGCATTAATATGCTTCGGTAAATCATGCCATGTAATGTTTTTCTATTAGGTTTTTGTATTATGCCACGTTTGCGCCAGATTTTTCTAAAATGAAAATAAAAACTAAAATGAGCCTTAATAACAGCCCAAAACATCCTTGGATTACCCTTAATTATTAAAAAATAAATGGCCGCCATGCCATCTAAAACTAATCTTATAAAGATTACAAATGCCAACTCCGAGCCATTTAGGTTCTTCAATAGTAGTAATAATCCATTTCGAAAATTAAGGAATGTTTTGAATGGACTTGTGTGTGCAA
>JAUIFR010000309.1 GCA_030430325.1 Bacteroidia bacterium
TTCTGCAGTAGCGCCTGTAAGAGGCTGAAACCAGTGCGTATAGTGTGTTGCACCCTTTTTTATGGCCCATGTTTTCATAGCAGCAGCTACCATATCTGAAATTTCACGATGAATGATCTGGTCATTTTCAATGCAAATTGAAAGTTGTTCGTACACATTAGGTGGTAAATACTCTTGCATAACCTTTGCCCCAAAGACATATTCCCCAAAAAAATCTGATATTTTGGAAGAGGGAGGGTGGTAATCGTCTTCCTTTTTTCTTTTGTGCAGCTGATCTAAAGCCCTAAATCTAATATTTGACATACTTTTATAAAAATTAAGTTAATTTTTGAACCCTAAACTAAATAATTTTATATAAAAATCAAAGATAGGGGTAATTTTTGGACCAAATATTAAATTTATACGATTTTATGATGAATAATGTAGGTTAAAGTAGTTTTCCTTTTGCCTTAAAAGCAACGTTATGAATTCGGATAGTTGTACATCCGTAAGGTAATTGGTGCAACTGGTTTTTAAAATTGATTCATTTCTTAGAAATTGTAAGTACACAAAATTTAGGATAAAATGAAGAGAGTATCCGTTATAATCATCTTGTTCATTGGGTTAAGCGCTATTCTATATACCTACCTCAATAAAAAAAGCGTTAATGCAAATTCATTGTTTGAAACCTATTATTCCCTTCCAGAATCGGGTATGTTTATTGTTAGAGGAGAAAATCAAGAGGGAACCATTCAAAAAGGTCTTTCAAGCTATGAGCATAAAGAATATGAGCAGGCCATTCAGCATTTTAATTCAGCATTAGAAAGTGACCCAGAGAATTATATGATTCAGTATTATTTAGCTAGTTGTTACTTACATAAAAGTTATATCAAGGAATCTATAGAACTTTACAAAAATATTATATTGCAAGGAGATAATTTTTATGTGCAAGATGCAAGGTGGTACATCGCACTGGCCTATTTAAAGCAAGGCAATCTAAAAGAATCAAAAACACATCTAATTAAACTAAATGAAGCAGATTCAAACTTCAAATCAGAAGCCGAGCAGCTACTTACCAAACTTAATGGCATTAACATTTAGCCCGCATTGTTCATTACAGTATCGTAATAAGAGTCAAAAGTCTAATAAATTTAAGGGTTTTGGGTTGCAAAAGATAGGGTGGCAAATAATGCGAGCTACCCCTCCTTCCAAGCAGCCTCGTATGGGTCATAATTACATTTTACGGGTTTAGCATATTTGGAGTCTGTCTTTTGAAATGCTCTACAATCCGTACAAATATATCTAAACTCACAATCCTTGCATACATCAATTTGATCCTTGTGAATACTCCAATAGGACTTAAATTCATTGGCAGCATATGCTTCTAATAATGAATTACTTGAAATATGGCCAAACGCCTCATGCATGGCAGGACAATTTTTAATATGGCCCCATTGATCAACACTGATTTTCTTATTTAAACATGTATTATGCGCTTGTGCCTCTGTAAAATGCGCGATGTTGCTAATGAAATATTGTGTACCAATAAAGCCACAATGTGTTTCATCTTGAATGGTCTCTTCGCTATATACCAAAGTATTGGTTCCTCGCTGTATACGGCTAAATGGAGCACTATGAAAACATAGTGAATCCGTGCGCTGATATTTGTTGAAAAAAGAGGCAATATTTTCCGCATCTTCTTTAAGATAAGGTGTATAAATTTCTACACTCCGAATACCTGACCCCTCCAACAAATCCAAAATTTCTTCGAGCTTGATAAGAGTAATTTTGCTAAAAAACCTAAGCTGAATGGCCTTACAACCTAGTGCCTGAAGCTGCTCAAAAATCTGCTCGTAGGGCTGCTTGAATACATCACTAGTATCTATAATGGCATTCGTTATTAGTTGGGGTGTTTCATATGTTAAGTCTAGCTTAGAAAACATAGTAGTGTCAGTACACCAAAACCCATATTCATTTTCAACTAAAAAATCAAAATAGGCTCTAAGCTCTTGCTGACTTTCTGGGTCAATTTGTTCCTGAATTTGACTCCAATTAAATGTTTCATATTCCGTTAGAATATCATACATATCATTGGGAATATGTTTGGCAGTACCTCGATGTAAATCACAAATAACACTTCTTACAGCTCCTTTTACAGGTATGCAATTGGCATAAAGTCGAAAATACAATTGATCTGGATTAACTTGAGTAGGATCAATCATCTTGCTTATTTTTAAGTACTTTTGAAATAGGCTTATGAAACGAATAGCAATGAAACTGCTGGCTATGGTAATAAGTCGACGTGGTTAGTCTTGTATCTGATGAAGAGACATTTTCAGTATCTTCAGTTTCACTTTGCAGTTGATTCTCACCAGCCAAATTCCTTAAATGACTGAGCGTAAGCGGCAAATCACGTAAAATATCGCCCCTATAAAGTTTTTCTAAACCCTTTTTCTCACTCATTATTTCTCCCATTTTCTGCTTGCCTAATAAGCCACTTAGCAATGTGCTTTTCTAAATTATAGTTGCACGGATATGAGGTCATTCCAAATTGACCAACAGGATTTACCTCCAAAAATACATAAGTATCCTTTGTTTTTACAATATCAATGGAGCCCGTATTCAAACCAACCGCATCCATAAACTTAACAATTCCCTGCTCAACCTCATCAGGCAGTTGATAAGGCACATTTCTATTTGGTTTTTGCTTATTGTATCTTCTGAAGTCAACGGCTGTCTGTTGATCATTTTGTGAAAATATAGCCATACTAAAGCATTGACCATCCAAATAAAATACCCTTAATTCATATTGCTTATCTAATTGCTGCTGAACCAAACAAGGTTGAAATTCATCTGGTAATTTCTGTATAAAGGAAGCGGTAAACTTCTCCGTATAACAACCATATACCTGCCCGTCAATAGTATAAAAATCACTATTGCTCAGCGATTTAATGATAAGTGGCCCATATTCATCAT
>JAUIFR010000070.1 GCA_030430325.1 Bacteroidia bacterium
TCAAAACTTACTTCTTTGATCTTCCATGGCGTTTCTAAACCTAACGCTATTGAAAATATTTCTGTTGTATTTCCCATACACAAAAATATAAATCTTTTTCTTTACCCACACAATTCAACATAGAGCCGAAATTTTTTATGAGTATTTGTAAATTATAAGGCTGATTTTAGCGTAAACTCAAGCAAATTTCATTTATTTTGAATAAATTGTGCAGAATATATTCAAAAAAAGTAATTTTTACCAATTTGGTTTATTAGGATCTCTATTTGTTTCGTTTGCTTTACGTTTGTTTTGTTGCTTTATAAAATCGATTTCATCTTGTTCTAATTGTCTGAAAATTAGCTCTGCTTTTTCGGGCGTCATGTTAAGCTGCTTAAAATTATTTTTAATGATTTGCTGAGCATCTTCTCCCTGTTCATTCTGTTGTTTTTCCTCATATTGAGCTTGCTCATTTTGTTCTTTTAATGCTTCTTTTTCATCTCCTTGCTCGCCTTTTTTCTTATTGTCGTTGTCTTCATTTGCTAGCTCCTCTTGCTGATTCTTTTCACCATTTTTATCCTGTTTTCCTTTCTCTTTTCCTTTATCAGATGCTTTTTCTTCCTCTTTTTGCTGTTTGTTGTCTTGCTTATCTTTATTTTCTCCTTTTTCGTCGCCTTTTTCGTTCATTTTCTCCTTTTCTTCACTTTCCTTACTCTTATTTTGTTGTTTGTTGTCGGCTTGATCCTTATTATTTTGCTCGTTTTGACCTTTTTGTTGCTCGCTTTCTTGTTGTTCCTGCTTGTCTTGCCCGTTTTGTTGGTCTTTATTCTCTTGATTTTTTTGCTGATCTTGCTCTTTTTGTTGCTGTTCGTTTTGATCTTGTTGATCCTGATTTTGGGATTGATCTTGCTGATTTTGTTGATCAGTTAACCGTTTTAAAAGTTCATAATTGTATCGCGCTTTCTCGTTTTGAGGATCTTCCCTTAGCGCTTGTTTGAAATGGGTAAGTGCTTGCTCCAATTCCTGTTTTTGATGCGCTATGATGCCCAATTGTGTTGATGCTACTGATTTAATGGTAGGATCTTTTGCATGGCTTGAAGCAATTTGATAAACAATTTTGGCTTGAGTAGTATCGGCATTTTTGTAATATGAATGTGCCAGATTAATGGCAATCTTCTCATCTTCTACCTTGAGTGTATCCAATAAATATGTATAATGCCCAATCGCCTCAACATAGTTTTCCTCTTCAAAGGCATTTTTAGCTAGCCGTTTTCGTTCGTTCACCTGCGTATTTTCAGTGATTTGACTGCTCCAAATGCTCAAAATTAGTACTAGCAACCACATTTTAGACATTATAAATGAAATTTAAATACTCGTATTGATAACGTAAAATCAATTAATATAAGTATGAGTGCTCCCATTAGGGGATAAAAATATAGATTGGAAGTAATATCCACTTGTTTTGTACCTCGTAATTCCCCTTGTTCATTTTTCATGGCATTGACCATCCTTATACCATCATTTCGTTGATCGCTGATCTCGAAATATTTTCCATCAGCAGTGGCTGCCATGCTTTTTAGTGCGACATCATCCAGTTTTGTAATCACTTCCTTGCCAAGTTTATCTCTGAGATATCCCCTACCTGGTACTGGTATTCTACTCCCGTTTCTAGAGCCAATTCCCAATGTATAAAGCTTCACTTTTTCGTCTTTCAGGCTTTTTAGCGCCTCAGCTGTGGATTCACCAAAGTCTTCCCCATCACTGATGATCAGCATAAAATCACTTCTTTTTTTATTCGATCCCTTTTTTTCTTTTTTGAACTTTTGTAGGGCCATTCGGATGGCAGGTTCAAAATCAGTCCCCTGCTTTGGTACAAGATCTACTTCAAGGGAATTAATGTATTTGTTTATGGCTCTTTTATCATAAGTAAGTGGACACTGTAAGAAAGCTTGGGAAGAAAATATGATCAGCCCAATTCGGTCGGCAGCAAGCTGGCTAGTTACATATTCCAATGCTTTTTTAACTCGCTCTAAGCGAGAGGGCTGTATATCTTCGGCCAGCATAGACTGCGACAAATCAACAGCGATATAAATGTCTTTACCTACCGCCTTGATTTCTTTCTTAATTTGCTCCTTACTCGGCCCCATAATGGCCATGATCAAAAGGGCCACATATGCTCCCCTGATGGGTAATTTAATCCAGGCAAGATAAGCATTAGTGCCCGTTTTATGAGCAATATGGATCAACCTAACTGCATAAAGCAAATAACAAATGGCTATTAGGCCAATGATGGTCCACTCAAAACTTCCAAATGAATAATGCCAAGTCATGAATATTCAAGTTTACCTACAAAAATAGGAGAATTCTACAATAACTGCATGAAGGAGTAAGAAAAAGGTGTTGAAAATTGTGTTAAAATTGTAATTATCCATTTATATAAACGTTTATATTCGACTATAATTATTTATAAAAATGAATTTAAGTCACGAATCCACTTTCTTAGTAGTGATCCATGAAGTGCTTGAAATGTTCTGAGTATTTAGTTAAATTTATATCAACAAAAAGTTGAGCTGAATGAAAGATATTGATGGGAAAAGTTTGGATCATGCGTTCCGACTATTTGAATCTGGAGCTATTGACAAAATCGAGGTGGGGACAAGTAGTGGATTGCAGCAAATTCATCAATATTTGTTCAATAGATTGTACGACTTTGCGGGTAAAATACGCACTCAGAATATTACAAAAGGGAATTTTCGCTTTGCAAATGCACTCTATTTGAATGAGGCATTGGAGAAAATTGAGCAAATGCCTGAAAATACCTTTGAAGAAATTATTGTCAAGTATGTTGAAATGAATATAGCCCATCCATTTTTGGAAGGAAATGGAAGGACCATGCGTATTTGGCTTGATATGATTTTGAAGAAACGGTTAAAAAAAGTAGTGAATTGGCAATTCGTAGATAAGACACTTTACCTACAAGCTATGGAAAGAAGTCCCATAAATACGTTGGAGATTCGGGTTTTAATATCTGAAAATTTAACCGATGATGTCGATAATCGAGAGGTGATTTTTAAAGGTATTGAACAATCCTATTACTATGAGGGGTATAAAAAAGATTAGAGAAATTAGTGAATGGTGAGTGGGTTAATCTTAATTAAAATGAATGAATTTTGCACAAAACATTCAAATTTAAATTAATTATTGATTGAATTTTGCTAATTATATTGAAAAATTTAATTATCAACTAATATGAAACGCTACTTTAACTATACGGATGCCAACAACACGGAGTGTTATTTAGAGTTAGATGAAGCGTGTTATTGTTTAAGAGCCATTTATAAGACAAATAATAGATTATTCAATACCTATTTAGATGTCGAGCATGAATTATATATCTTACCCGAGGGCAGCCTAAAAGATAGCTTGCAATTTATGACTCCAAGTTCTAAAACAGAGTTTGATGCTCTATGGAGCGAATCTATGTTACCATATGAGTCAGCCTGGAACAAGTTAAAAATGAAATATAAAGTGGGCGATATCGTAAATGCTCGAATTTTATGTTTTTACCCACAGGGCATTATCTCAAACTTTGGTGAAGATTTTAATGCGCTCTCGGACTATAAAGCCTGCGAGGCAAAATTCGGAAAAGAGAAAATGTATCCTCATCATGAAATTGAATTGTACATATCTGGGTTTGATGATTTCAATAAAATAATTCGATTAGGTACCAGTTTATAAAGTTAGTTACATAAAAAAGTGTATTATATTGCACTATTTGGGCGATTTTATGACAAATAATGTCTTTTTTCAAGTAAAAGTGCGATAAAGCGCACTTTATTAGGTAAATACCTATTAATTTTGTATTATTACAGATAAAAGAGCTGTATAATGCACTTTAAAGATTTAGTCATAGCAATAAAAGAACGTAGAGAAAACTTAAAAGTTAACCAAGAAGAACTGGCTAAGCTTTCTGGAGTAGGGTTAAGAACACTAAAACAATTTGAAAGCGGGAAAGGGAACCCTAATTTGAAGACTATTCAAAAAATGGCCAATGTGCTAGGGTTAGAGATTTGTCTCAAAGTAAAATCTGAAATAAATGAGGGCAGCGACAATACTATATAAAAATGAACAAGCCGGCTTATTGACGCAGCATGATGACGGTACGTTTACCTTTAAATATAATGACACATGGATAAGTAACCATTCAAAACCTGCTATTAGTTTAACATTTCCTAAATCACAACAAACGTATCACTGCGATTTTTTATTTCCTTTTTTTTATAACATGCTACCAGAGGGAGCAAATAGGCAAATTGCTTGTAAACTAAACAAGTTAGATTTAAATGATGATTTTGGTTTGTTGCTGATAACTGCAAAAAACGATAATATTGGTGCAATTAGCGTTATTAAAGTAGGATAATATGATGGATTTAAGTGAAATAAAATATTGTCCAGGTACTTTAGCAGAAGGACATGCAACTTATAGCAGAACATGTCTCACAAAAGTTTTCAAAGGGAAAAAGGTGCATCATATTTTGCCATATGAGTCACCAAATTCAGGTTCTGAAATAGGGGAGTTATTTGACAATAACCGAAAACGCATTTCAATTTCAGGGGTACAAGATAAATATTCAGTATTACTAAAAAAAAACAAGTTACGGCTCATCAATGAAGGGGAGCAAGGGGAGTATATTCTTAAGCCAATTCCTAATACTGGAAAAAAATCTGAATTTATGCCGGCCAATGAGCATTTAACAATGCAAATTGCAAAACAAGCCTATGGAATAGAAACTGCCGAAAACGCCATGATATTTTTTAAAAATGGTTCACCAGCATATATTACTAAAAGGTTTGATTTTAGGGATGATGGCTCAAAAAATGCACAAGAAGATTTTGCATCGCTTTCTGGAAGGACTCCACAAACACATGGAGAGCACTATAAATATATAGGAAATTATTTAGAGCTTTTTCAAATATTAAAAAAATTTGTGCCAGCGTACCATGTTGAAGCTCCCAAGCTCTTAAAAATGATTATCTTCAATTATTTATTCTCCAATGGAGATGCCCATTATAAGAATTTTTCATTAATAGAAACTTCATTGGGCGATTTTAGGTTAAGCCCTGCTTATGATTTGTTAAATAGTCGCATACATATTAATGATAAAGACTTTGCTTTGGAAGAAGGTCTTTTGCCCAGAAGCTTAACACAGGGTAAAGTTATTTCGCAAATTAAGTTACTCTCAGAAAAGGCTGGTATAAATCATGTAGTTTATAGTGATATAATGAATATGATGTTGACTAAGAGTGAATTAGTAGAAAAGTTAACGTTCTCATCTTTTTTGGACCAAAGTACACAAAGGAGTTATTTTCAATCTTATCAAACACGATTAAAGAAATTAAATAGGCAATAAAAGCATAAGATTGTGAAACCTATAGCTTTTGTTTAAAAGCTAAACTTGACAAGTACGGATAAATTTCGTATATTAGTACGTATAATAATTATAAATTATGGATGCAAAGTTGACATTAAAATTAGATAAGTATGTGATTGATAAGGCAAAAGAATATGCTGCATCGAATAAAAGGAGTCTTTCGCGTATCATAGAATCTTACTTAAAGACTTTGATTGAGAAAGAGAAGTTGCAAGCTGACGATATTGAGATATCTCCTTTTGTAAAAAGTATGAGGACTGGTGTGCAAATTCCTGCTGATTACGATTATAAAAAGGGATATGGAGATTATTTAGCGGAGAAATACAAATGAAAGCGAAATTGTTTCTTGACACAAATGTAGTTGTCGATTTATTAGGTGAACGGGAGCCATTCTATGACGCTGCAGCTAAAATCGCAACGATGGCAGATAAAGGAGAAATTCAGTTAATAGTTTCTGTCTTAACATATTCTACTGTATATTATTTGCTTTCAAGATTTGAAGATAAACAGCTGGTTAAAGAGAAGATTAGAAAATTCAAAGTAATTACTGAAACTTCAGATTTGACTGATAAAATTATAGACAAAGGACTTGCGTCAAAATTTACCGATTTTGAGGATGCACTTCAATATTATTGTGCGGTAAAAATGGAATGTAATATATTGATTACTAGAAATGGAAAGGACTTTAAACAATCAGATATTCCGGTACTTACTCCTAATGAATATTTAAATAGTTTGTGGAATAAATGATTAATTAAACCCTAACATTCAATTTAGGAGCTTAATTCAATATTTTTAGCTCACTATAAAAATTTCAAATCTAAATTAGCCAAATCCGGCATAGATTTTGCCATTTCTTGTAACAAAAACTAGTATATTTCGTTTAATATAGTAAGCATAGCGATTTGTTTAGAAGCACTACCATATTTACAGTACTGAGTTTAAGTATTCTCAATTTACTTTGGGCACAAGGTAAGTTTGACGATGGCTCTTGGTATAAGCTAAAAGTAGAGCAGGAGGCTATTTATAAGCTTGATTATGAATTTATTGAAGGCATGGGGCTTGACCCGAGCTTTATCGATCCTAGAAAGATAAAAGTTTATGGGGATGATGGCAGTATGTTGGAGCAAGTCATTCATGATCAGGCTGATGATTCGTTTCAAGAGATGGCCATCCAAGTAGTAGGTGAGGAAGACGGAAAGTTTGACACCCAAGACTATGTCTTATTTTATGGTAAGGGTGCTGGTAAACTTGTTTATGATGAAGATATTGGCGTTCAATATCACAAACACCTATATGCTAAATCGAATTATTATTTTATTACGTTTGAGGGAGCTTCAGGTAAGCGCGTACAAACGGATTTTACTATCATAAATAATGAGGCTGCGAATTGTAATATAAGAAAATTGACAGCTTATGAAGAAGATGAGTTAAATATCGTCAGATCTGGTAGAAATTGGCTCGGCGAGGTTATTGATGATCAGGTGTATTCATTTGAAATGGGATCAGAGCTATCCTCAGGTAGTTTGCAGCTACAGATTTCAGCTGCTTCCAGAATGCAATCGCCGGTAAGTATTGATATGTATTTGTGGGATCAGTTCATCGGTACGCAGCAATTTGATGCAATACCTTCAGGTACCTATGATACTAAGGCAGACTGGCGCCTCGATACATTTAATATTGAAATTAGTCAAAGTTTATTGAGCCAGCATAATTTTACGCTTGATATTCAGCTAAAAAATAATCAGGGCGCCGATGTATATTTGGATTATTTGGTCTTAGACTTTCATCAATCGAAAACTACTACGCTCAATGCTGTAAATTTTGACCCGTTATTTATATCATTTTTTGTAGATGGGGAGCAATTTAGTATCGATTGGCAGCAGATAGATCAAAGTGCTGTAAAATCACTTTGGGCCGTTAATGACTTCCATCATGCAGTCGCATGGCCTATTTTTGAACAAAATGGGCAAAATTTGATCAATTATGAGGTGAATGGCGCTGTAAACTTGGTTTATTTTGATCATGATGCCCCTCAGCCTGAGTCTGTGGAAAAAATTTCACATCAGTGGACCAATGTAAACCCGGAGCTGTTAATAATTACCCACTCGAGCTTATTATCGGAAGCAAATCGGTTGGCACAGCATCGAGAGCAATATAGTGGGCTGGCCGTTCAGGTACTCACGACCGAACAAATTTTTGATGAATTTGGTGGGGGAAAGCAAGATGTTACAGCCATTCGGAATGCTATTAAATATTATTATAATCGTTTTGAGGGGTTTAAGTATGCATTACTTTTTGGAAGTGCCTCATTCAATTATTATAGTGCAGAAAACTTAGTCCCAACCTACCAAAGTAGGAATTCGTATCACCCTATTCGTAGTTACTGCTCGGATGACTATTACGGATTTTTGGAAGTAGGAGAAGGGTATTGGGAAGAATCTACAAATGGAGACCATACACTAGACATTGGAGTAGGGCGTCTACCAGCACTTAGTTTATATGAAGCCAAGGCTATGGTGGATAAAATTATACATTATGAAACGTCACCTGCTACCTATGGTGCCTGGCGGAATAAAATAGTCTTTGTGGCTGATGATGAGGATAATAACCTACATGTAGACGATGCAGAATTATTATCAAGCAATGTTGATGCGAATTATCCTCAATATTTACCACAGAAAATATACCTTGATGCCTTTCCGCAGATCAGCTCAGGGAGTGGTCAATCATCTTTTGATACTGAGCTTGCGTTAAGTGATGCCATTCACAATGGGGCTCTAATTGTCAATTTTACAGGGCATGGTAACCCTCAGCTTTGGACAGAGGAACGCATCTTAGAGGTAGAAGATATTGCTACTTGGAATAACTATGATCGGTTACCCTTATTTATCACGGCCACTTGTGCCTTTGGACGGTATGATGATCATCAGCTACGCTCTGGAGCCGAGCAGATGTTAATACATGATGGAGGTGGCGCGATCGCACTGGTCACTGCCAGTCGATATGTTTATGCAAGTTCTAATTTATTACTAAATAAGGCTCTTTATGAGCAGGTTTTTGAGCGTGATCAAGGGCAGCACATGCGCTTGGGTGAAATCATCCGTCGCACCAAAAATAATAGCCTTAATGGGTTTACCAACCGCAATTTTACCTTATTGGGCGATCCGTCAATGATGCTGGCTTACCCAAAAAATCAAATTAATATCACTACCATTCAGGCCGGTGAGGACAGTACCCTGGCAGCACTTGATTTGGTCAAAATAAGTGGAGAGGTGTTGAATGATAAAGGAGTTCGGCAAAGTGATTTTAATGGTGTGTTAAATGCAAAAATATTTGATAAAGGGCTTACGCAATACACTTTGGGTAATGGTAGCTCACCAAAAGCATATGAAGTTCAGCAAAATTACCTGTATCAGGGAGATGTAAGTGTGGTTAATGGGCAATTTTCCTTCTCATTTATTATCTCAAAATCCATACAGTACCAGCTTGATCAAGGCAAAATTAGCTTGTATGCATTAGCAGAGGATCAGTCTGTAGATGCTGGAGGAGGTTCTAGGTCGATTTGGGTAGGAGGAAGTAATGAAAATAGTGCATTAAATAATGACCCACCCGTAATTTCATTGTATTTGGATAGTTATCAATTTAAATCGGGCGATAAAACAGGTCAAAACCCAGTTTTACTGGCCAAAATAGCTGATGAAAATGGTATTAATACAATCGATAATGGAGTGATGCGAGGTATTGTAGCCATTTTGGATGGAGAAGAGGATTTTTTATTGAATGCCTATTTCAATTATAATTTAGATTCATATACAGAGGGAGTGGTGCATTATCCGTTTACAGATTTGAGCCCTGGTTGGCATGAACTAACATTAACAGCTAGGGATACACAACTTAATAAATCGGAGCAAACTATTCGGTTTTTTGTGGTAAGTGGAAATGAAATAGTGTTTGAAAATGTAATAAATTTCCCTAATCCCGTAAAGGATTACACGCAATTTAGCTTTAAGCATAATAAGTCAAGTCAGGATTTAGAAATTATCATCGATATTTATTCGATAAAAGGTGAATGGATTCAGCGGCTTAGCACCTTTGTGGCGAACAGCCCACCCTATATTGATAATATCATTTGGGATAAGCAAAATTCATCAAAAAAATGGCGTTCAGGTGTATACTTATATCGACTTTTTGTGCGTTCTAATGATAATGTACAAAATCAAATCACAAAAAAGTTTGTAATCATTGAGTAAATATATTTATTTGAGTTAATTTTGAAAACTAACGTTTTCCGTAAGTGGAGTATTGTATAATATGAGAGTTAATATTAATTTTAGTCTTGTCGTTTTGTGTGGTGCACTGTTTGTTTTGCATATTTGTGAAGCACAAACATTTGTTGGTCAAGACGCGTCACGTAGAGTAATAACAACTGCGGTGCCCTTTTTACAGATTCCTCCTGATGCTAGGTCAGGTGGTATGGGTGATGTAGGTGCGGCTATTTCGCCCGATGCTAATTCCATCCATTGGAATCAAGCCAAGTTGGCATTAATTGACAAAGATTTTGGAGGTTCGGTATCTTATACACCATGGTTATCTAAAATTATAAATGATATGTTTGTGGCCTATCTTACAGGCTATAAAAAAATTACCAAAGAACAGGCTGTGGGGCTTTCATTTCGGTATTTTGACCTTGGAGATATACAGTTTACTACGGAAGATGGTACGGATGCTGGCCAATTTAGTCCGCTTGAGCTGTCTGTCGATGCCACTTATTCAAGGATATTAACCGAAAAATTTAGTGTGGGGGTAACCGGTCGATTTTTTTATAGTAATTTGATAGGGAATGTTCTATCAGCAACTTTGTTTTCAGACCCCGTAGCTAGTGTGGCCGTTGACCTTGGTGCTTTTTATAAAACGGATCTAACTTTAGGCGCTCGTACCGGTGAGTTGGGGTTGGGAGCAAGTATTTCAAATATTGGTCCAAAGGTTTCTTATTCAAATGATAATAATCTTGAGTTCATCCCAACCAATTTAAGGGTTGGTGGTGCTTTTACGTTGAATGTCGATGCTTATAATAAGTTTACTTTTGCCTTAGATCTTAATAAGCTTATGGTACCTACACCCCCTGTCTATAAGTACGATGAAAATGACAAAATAATAGTTGACTCAGATGGAAATCCAGAGATTGATCGCGGAAAGGACCCCGATCGTAACTTGTTATCAGGTATGTTTGGCTCATTTGGGGATGCACCAGATGGCTTGTCGGAAGAAATAGCAGAGTTTATGGTGTCAACAGGGATTGAGTATTGGTATAATAATATATTTGCTGCTCGTGCTGGCTACAACTATGAGTCACCATCAAAGGGTAATCGTAGGTTCTTCACAGTAGGTATTGGCTTTAGGTATCACGTTTTGGCAGCTGATTTTGCGTATCTTGTTCCGCAAGTTCAAAATCATCCCCTGGCAGAAACCATCCGCGTAACTTTAGGTTTTAATGTGGAAGGTAGAGCAAAAGAAGATTCAATCTTGGATGATTAGAGGTTAGGAAAATTAGATTAATCTTAGCTTTTCCTGGCACAGTTTCGAAGAACCTGTGACTTAGAAAAATTGTTTTTGTTCTAGCGAGTCAACATAAAGACTAACTATATTTTGCGTGAAACCAGCTTGCTGGTTCACTGAAGGCCTTTAAAATTTATAGTTTTACTGAAGTAAATTTGCTAATTTTGTTCATTTAAAAAATGTTTTTAAACAAATTGTGCAAAATACGTTCAAATTTTATTGGGATCTGTTTCAGCTTTTGGAAGACACATGATTTTGCAGAGTTAAACCCAATTTGATAAATTACGAAGGGTGCTCAACTTGATGTTAGTTACCTTGGATTACAAATATTTAATCTTATCGTTACTGTAGGAAAGGTAATGGTTCCTGTAGTTAACGTTGTACCACTAGCTGTGGTGCTTCCACCCTGAATACTACTTCCTGTATTCGTTTGAAAACTCTTCAAGCTTGATTTTTTTACTCATGTTTTTCATCATTGAAAAATTTTAGTTAAACAATAATTAAAATGGAGGCCTCATATATTGATGTTGAGGTGAAACCAATGTGTTAAGGTTTGCCTAGTAATAGTAAGCGTTTTATCCCATGGTGGTGATATTTATTGAATGTATTGTGCTATAAACATTCAATAAATATAGATATCTGGAAAGTTACATGTAATCTAAACTTCGTGTAATAACCCATCCAACTCATTGAGTTGGATGGGTCTTCTTTAAACAACCTACATTGGAGATTCTAGTATTTGATGAATTTCTTAAAAGTACTGCCTTTATTTGATCTTATTTTAGTAATGTAAACCCCTTTTGGGAGTAAATTTATCTGAAGTTGATGCTGCATACTATTATTTTCAAGTACCTGTAAAGCATGTACTTTGCCATTCATATCCTGGATACTTATCACTTGGATTTGGCAAGTTGGGTCATTTGAGATGAGTTGGATGCGATCTTTGGCTGGGTTGGGGTAGAGTTCGAGAGAATTCGAATTATTGATATCTTCTACACTGCTAATTTCACTAGGGATCATAGTCCCAAATGAATAATTTGAATGGGCATTATCAAAAATTGCTCGTACTCGAAATTGATAGGTAGCATCATCAATAAGGAATAAGTCAGTGAATCTAAAAGTAGTATCTTCAGTTGAAACTAACTCATAATTTGATACAAATGTGGTGAAATCATCTTGAGTAAGGCTTACTTCATAGCCTATAGCATTGGTGACGGGTGACCATTTGATGGTAAATTCTGTAGTGACTTCAACATGCAGTGAATCTATAAGACATGGCCCATTCACTGTGTGTAGATCACCTATTTGTGCTTCTTGCTCCCCTTTTTCATTAAATGTGAGTGTATAGTCAATATTACTTTCTGGGCAAGTACCCAATATGTCTATTTTCCCATTAAACTGGGCTTGAATGAATTGGTCATCCTGATAATGTATAAAGTATTGATTCAAGTGAGCATCAGGGTATCCTTCTACAGGATTAGAAATATGAATACTACCTTCTAATAAAAGATCTATGCCCTGCTCATCGATCCACCAATCAAACATATTTCCTTCCTCTAAGTCGTATGTTTTGGTATTAGTATTCAACGGGCTTGTTGCTGTTCCAAATGAATTTGAATAATGCATATCCATTCGTGAAATATAAATGCCTTTCCATGTAGGATCATCGCTCATCTTACGTGGACTTTCTTCCTGTGAGAAGTCAATTGTAAAGTTAATAGGCGCTATTGATAAATTAGTTTCTTTGATTAAATTTATAGTGCTAACATCATTATCATTGTACAACTTCGAATATTCTTGGTAGTATAGTTGTGAGCTGTCACTAACTTTGAAACTTAAACTTTGATCGTCAAATGCATATTCAAATGCTCCGTTATATCGCACCGAGGACCAATTGTATTCTTCACTTATAAATACAGTTGTAGAATCAAAAGAAAAGGATAGGTCACCTATGGAAGTAGGAAGGGCAATAGTGGACACATAATAATGATCATGAATTATATTGAAGTTTACCATATACAGAAATACTGTATCACTCTCTAATGTAATTGGTTCCTGGCCATCAATAAAGATTTTATCGGGCAATGTCCAAGTAGATTTTCCTATAGCATATAATCCATTAGGCGTTAATTTATGTCCGAATTGTTGAAAGGATAAGGTGCCATTGTCATTCAAACCTTCCAAATTAATTTCACGTGATTGATCATAGCATTCAGTTGATCCAGCTTTTAATACATAAGATACAGTCGTATCAATCTGAAGATGTTCGAAATCAAATACTACCGAGTCAGTCCATTCATTTCCGGTGTATTCATATATTACGCCCTGGCCGGCAAAGTCCTCTAGATCATTATTATAAGTGTGTAAAATGTGAACTGTAAAGTATCCTCCTGCATAAAAATAGTCGATAATATCTGGACCCATGAAATGAAAGGCTTCACTTATTCCTGTAACCTCATCTGTATCGCCATTGTATGCAATTACACGCCATGCAAAATACCGGTGAGGATAGTTAGATTTAAACAATGCAGGGTCAAATAATTTTCCCCAACTCTCATTCGGATCAATCATGGTGATGTTTGTTGTCTCTTCATAAAAAACCTCTGGTTGGCTATTTATCAATGCTGCTGGAGTATCAAATTCTAATGTATCATAGCGATAAAAAAAGATCTTAAAATAAGTTTGCTGAGGTACATAATTTTCAGGCATTTCCCAAACTATGTGTACTTTATCATTTCTTTTTATTTTATGCCCATTTTTAAACTTTGTTACCGAAGCGTCAATTATAAAAGCCTGTGCAAAATTCGATATTAAAATTAATAATAATAAAAAAGTAAAATTCTTCATATTCTTTAGTTTTTTTTGATTCCTACTTATTAATACCAATTCCCCTAAAAATGTTACCCTATTATTATTGAAAATTTATTTTGAATGAAATATGCTAAATTTGTTTAATTTATTTTTTACAAATGAACGTAATGCGCAAAATATGTTGATTTATGAGGTTTTCATTTAATTAATGTAAAAAATACGCAAATTAATTTGGATGGTGAATTATTTTAATTTATATTTGTGTAAATAATACGCAAAATATGAAAACAGGTGTCATCATAGCAAGGTTTCAGAGTCCCTACTTGCATCCAGGGCATATGGAGTTAATACAGAAAGTTGGGGAAAAACATCATAAATTGGTCATTGTCTTAGGGGTTTGCCCCATCATCGGGAGTCGTCGTAATCCCTATGATTTTCATACCCGCGAGAAAATGATTAAGGCCGCTTTCCCTAATGTGATTGTATTGCCCTTAAGTGATCATCCAAGTGACGAGAAATGGTCAAAAAAATTGGAGATTGTACCAAGCCATATGCCCTTGATAAAGTACCTCATAAATAAATACGTTACACCAAAAACAAACTCAAAATGAAAACGAACTTTGTATTACTAGCTGATGCCTACAAATATTCACATCATAAACTATATTATCCAAACACCAGCTATGTGTATAGCTATTTAGAAAGCCGAGGGGGTAAATTTGATCAGACAGTGTTTTATGGGCTTCAGTATTTCCTAAAAGAATATTTGACAGGACCCTGCTTTACCAAAGCTGATATTGATGAGGCGGAGGTTATGCTCGAGCAAGTATTTGGGCGTAAGGATGTTTTTGATCGAAGTAAATTTGATTATATCCTCGAAAAACATGGCGGACATTTACCTTTGAAAATTAAAGCGGTGCCAGAAGGGTCCGTCGTACCGACCAAAAATGTACTGATGACCATCGAAAATACCGACCCAAACTGCTACTGGCTGACAAACTTTGTTGAGACACTCTTGATGCAAGTATGGTACCCCTGCACGGTAGCTACCATTTCAAGAGAAGTGCGAAAAGTCGTACAGCATTATTTTGAGCAAACGGCAGACCAGGAAGCATTGGGGGCCATCGATTTTGTGTTGAATGACTTTGGCTTCAGAGGAGTAAGTAGTGTAGAAAGCGCTGGGCTAGGAGGGAGCGCCCATCTCATCAACTTTTTAGGTAGTGATAACTTGGCTGGGCCTGCCCTTGCTAAGCAATATTATGGAGCACAGCAAGCATTAGGTGTATCGGTGCCAGCTACAGAGCATAGCATCTGTACTTTGCTAGGTGAAACTGGAGAGAAAGCAATCTTCGAGCATGTCATCGATCAGTTTCCAACAGGAATTGTGGCTTGTGTATCGGATAGCTACGATATTTTTAGGGCCTGCGAGCAGTATTGGGGTACTGAGCTGAAAGATAAAGTGCTGGCTCGAGATGGCGTACTTGTAATTAGACCTGATAGTGGTGACCCGGTCATGACGCTACTCAAAGTATTTGAGCTATTATTCGAAAAATTTGGATACACCACCAATGCTAAAGGCTACAAAGTACTGCCCCCACAAGTGCGCGTGATCCAAGGGGATGGTATTAATTATGAGTCGATTAAGGAGATTTACAAGGCGCTCACGGAGCATCAAATTAGTGCAGAAAACATCGTGCTCGGCATGGGTGGTGCACTGCTTCAAAAACTCAATCGAGATACCCAAAAGTTTGCCTTAAAATGCTCCTTCGCGAATGTAGATGGCAAAGAAGTGCTTGTAAGTAAATCCCCAAAAGAAATGAACGAAAAAGGCGAGATCGTACCCAGCTTCAAAAAATCCAAGGCGGGTAAAATGAAGTTGATCCAGCAAGGCGGAACGTTCAAAACAGTGGGATTAGCAGAGTATCCTGAACTTGAAGATGAGCTAGTGACGGTATTTGAGAATGGGAAAATGGTGAAGGAGTGGGGGTTTGGGGAAATACGGGATAGAGTAAGGGCTTAGGCTAGATACTGGCTGAAGTTTGCAACTTCAGCCTAGGTATGGTTTGGCGTCATGATGGTTATTTTGATTGTATTTTGCGGCTTAATGGACAAAAATCAGGCTAAGGATCTCTGAAAGGCTTATTATTATTAGCTTTGGTTAAAATCAAAGTATATGAATAAAAAAAGTGTGTTCATTGTGGCAGCGGAATTACGAAG
>JAUIFR010000071.1 GCA_030430325.1 Bacteroidia bacterium
GGTATGCGTTGGATCTCATCGAAAATAGCACCATTTGGGTAATTGTTTAGAAAGCCTCGAGGATCATTTTGAGCAAATTGTCTGTCATCGGGGTTTTCTAATGATACATAAGGCAATTCAGGAAATGTACTTTTAATTAATGTGGTTTTGCCAGATTGCCGAGGCCCCATTACTGAGACAATTGGAAATTGTTCATATAGCTGCTTTAATTTATGTTCAAGTTTTCTTGAGATCATACTCAAAGGTACAATTTTGCAATTAGAATGCAAAATTGTACTAAATTTAGTTATAAAATAAATGTATTTTGCAAAATTTATTCAATAATTACACTTTTAGATGTTTGCTGCTTCTTATCAAATACAAAATAAGACCTAAAACACAAAGCGCAACTACCCATCCGATGTACCAAAAATTGCTTCTTTTTTCAATATTAGTAGGGGCAGCATTTCCCAATTGAATAAAAGGTGACCAGTAAGCCGGGTGGGCTTTTATCCCACGAGCATTTTCTAAATAAGATAACTTGGCCTGGCGTAAGGCCTCTGCCTTATTTTTACCTTGTGACAGCTGTTCATAAAACACACTCATGATTTTGGAAGTAGCTAAATCATCGACTTGCCAAAGGGATACGATTAACGATGGCACACCAGCATACATGAATGCTCTGGCCAATGAGGCCGTCCCATTTCCATGTTCAAATTTACCATAGCCTGATTCGCAGGCTGATAATACCACCAGGTCAGCTTGTAACTCTAAATTTGAAATTTCATAAGCTTGTAATAAATTATTTTCATGACGGTCTCCATTTTCTGTAAAAACTAAGCTCGAGAGCATTGGGAATTCAGGATTAAGTTGCCCATGCATAGCTAAATGGATTATCCCAAATTGCGGGGCCATTTCTTTAAATTGTCCCTCGCTAGCAAGAGTATCAAACCCAAAATAGCCCTTATAAATTTTAGAAAGCCTTTTGACTTCATTTTGGGCGGCCGGAAGGGGGTAAAGTTTATTTCGAATTCGGTTATGAGCCGGCAAGCGAAGGTTATATTGGCCCGTATCTCCCTTGTCATAACTTGCAGCCATCGCTAGTATCTTATTGTTAGCAGGAGTGTTTTGATGAATTTGGCTCTCTAACCATAATGCCGCTGAATAATTATAACTTATATTATATTGGTGTATGAGGTATGGGAGTTTATGAAAAATTACACCTTCATTTGATGCATCTTTGGTTAAAAATAATTCAAAAGGTAAATGGCCCAGTTTATGATCAGCAATGATAATTAATTGATTAATATTGGTATGACTTCCCATTAGTGGAACCACTAAATTTTGGTAGCACCAATAAGCGTCTTTTATAAAGAGTTGGGCAGAGGTATCGCTATGAGTTATTTTGGATTTAATTAATTGATTGTTGGTTAGCGCATACTCCATAGTACCACGAAGTCTTTTAATACGCTTATTTTTATAGGAAGCCTCTTTATTTTTACATAGTGTCGATCAATAAAAACAGCAGTCAAGCAGGAGTCTCCAATGGCATATTCTATTAAAGCACTTTGCTCATCTAAGCTATTTTGAACGTCCAGCAGGGTAATTTTAGGTGATAGGTACCTATTTTTTATATAGATTGGATTATGAATTTCAATATGACGCTTAAGGCTATCCATTTTTAAGTGGAGCTCATTTAACTGTCTTCGTATACTATCTTTTGCATCATAGTACACTTTGATTAGCTTTGTTTCGAGTACTTCTATTTGCTTAAGCCAGTTTTTTTCAAGAAAATAAAGGGAATCTGGCAAATTTCCAAGCGTATAGCTTTGCGATGCCTTGGTAGCCTCATATAATAAGATGGATTTGTTAAATTCGATGATGTTAAATGCCTTCTGAGGGTTCTTTTGGAGATCAAGCAAGGTAAGGTATTTTTGCACCCAATCGTTGCTTTCTTTTAAGATACGAATCTTGTCTTTGTCCGATATATAGCTGTCTTTACTTCTTTTAATTAAATGTAAGGCCACTTCACATATAGATGCTAGTTTGTCGTTGTTACCATCCGCTTTAGATAATATCTTATATAAGACATTCAGGGCTTTTCTAGTATTATGAATATGATTTTCGGACTCAAATTCCAATGCCTTCATTTGGTTTACCCATAATTGACTAATGTTTAAATCAAAGGGTCTTTGCGTAACTGCTTCCAGGGCCTTTTGAATATAAATGGTTGCTTGTCGGAGGTTTCCTGTATGGAGATAAAAACTTGAAAGCCCTCTAATGGAGCCACTGTATAAGGTGTTGTTGGGGCCATATAATTGTTTATAGAGTGCAATCGCTTGTTTATAATGTGATTCTGAGATATTTAAATAACCCATTTTCTCATATAATTTGGCTATATTATAATAAGTATTGGCCACGGTAGGATTATTTTTACCTAAAAGTTGTAATTGAAGCGTAAGTACTTTCTGGAATATGGAGTCGGATTTGTTGTACTGCTCCATATCAATATAAAAGTTTGCCAAATTATTTAGTGTGTTGAGCACGTGTGGGTGATGCTCTCCTGAAATCTTACGTTCAATTTTTAATGATTTCAAGAAATATAGCTCTGCTTTAGCATACCTTTTGGTTAAATGATACAAGGAGGCCAAATTATTGAGTGAAGCGGCATAATCAGGGTGTAATGCCCCCAAATGATTCTTCCGAATCTTCATGCCCTCCATAAATAGGTGCTCTGCCTGCTCGTACTTACCTGCATAATAAAAAACATGGCCCAAATTATTCAAGTCAGAACCATAGGCTGCATGATCTTTCCCAAGTGTTTGAGCACGAATTTTCATGGCCTTCTTTATGTATGACTCTGCTAAATCATAGCGCTGCATATAAATATATATTACACCCAAATTATTATAGGATGTTGCCACAAAATGATGCATACCGAGCTTCTTTTTTCTAATTTCTAGGGCCTTTTTGTAAATAGGTTCTGCTTTCAAGAACCTACCAGTGGTCATATATAGGTGTGCCAAGTTATTTAATAGGGTGGCAAAGTCGGGGTCTTCACTGGGAAGTATCGATTTCCCAATGCTAGGTGCCTCCAAATAATAAGCTTCGGCCTGTTGGTACAACCCTGATTTCTTATTCATATAGCCTAAGTTCGTGGTATATCTTAAGTATAGTGTGTCCTGCTTGCCGAATTTTTGAGCTGCTATGGTTTGTCCTTGTATTAAATAAGGTATGGCGTTTTTAAATTGTCCTGATTTTTGGCAGATCGAAATGATACTATCTAGTTCTTTGATGCTTAAATTTTCTAACTCATTGCACTTGCCATACCGGGCTATTGATACTGTAAAAATTAAAAAGTAGGCTAGCTTTTCCATTCGTCATGGCAAAATTATATACCTAGGATGATTTATTAACCTAATGTATGAGATTAATTGAAAGAATGCAAGTTGAAAGGTTTGTTATAAAAAAAATTAATTTCAATAAAATTAGCAAAATATATTTAATAAATTGTTTAAAAATGAATGTATTTTGCAAATTACGTTCAAATATCACTTTCCAATAAGTTTATCTAGCAGTTGGTATGCTCGATCCATCTCATAATTGGCCATTTTAGATGATTCAGCGTACTTGATGTAATCCTCAATAAGTTTTACAGCTACAGATGCATTTGTGCCTTCAAGTACATATGTTTCGGCTAAATCTAGGCGGCATTCATGTAGTAAATTTTCCATTTGAAGATGCTCAGGTACGCGATTATCATGTTCAAGCCAGTGCATAGCTTTTGTAATTCTATGTCGAATACGGTTGAAGTTTGCAGAATGGCCTTCACGGGCTGATTGAAGCAAAAGGCTAGTGAGCATAGATGAGTCTACATACCAACTATATTCGCCTTCTGGAAGTAATGGATCTAATTGCTCGGCCCATTTTATGGATTCACTAAGTTGTTCTTCGAATTGATTATTTACACAACACCAGCAGTGTTTTGGATCATGGTTTGCAATAAAATAGGTTAATTTGGTAAGGTAAAATCTTCTTTTTTCTGCAGTCAGGTTTAATTGTAAGATTTGTTCAATGGAAAGTCGCGCAGAAGGTAAGTGATCGTATTCTTTGGCAAATTCAAAAAATTGAAAGCATAAGTCCTCGTCGTATTCGTTTTTGATCAGTGTGATACCTTTATTTAGTAGATCAAATACTTTCTCCTCATTCGCTGAAGTATCTGCCTGCTTTAAGGCAAGGAGTAATTCTTTCATAGTAAAAAAGTAGGTTTTACATGCCTAAATAACCGTATGAATTTACTAATTAATATATTTAAACAAAATTAGGGTAACATTTTGGTGGGAATTGGTATTAATGAATGAACCTTATAACTCATTCTATGAAAAAAATTAAAATTATACTTTTAACACTAATAGTTAACTTGGTCATGTTTTGCGCTTGTGACTTTATGCAAGGTGAAAAATGTGAAGATAGAAGTAACCCTACCTTTTACTTTTCGAAGTATCATTCGATCTATTATGATTTCGTGACTGTTGAAGGCACGAAAATACCTTATTCAACTGGGAAGTATGGAGCGGCTATACCCTTTAATCTTACTTCAGATACCAGTATGTATATATTGACTAATGCTCAGCGTGTGGATACACTAGCGATTAGTTACAAACGAAAAGGAAGGTTTGAATCGGCAGAGTGTGGGTTTTCTATGGAAATTAGGGATATCAAGCTTCTCAAGAGTCTGTCTAGTTTTGATAGCATAGATGTACAGATCAATACAAGCACAAAGAAATTATTTGGTGTATCAAACGTAAATACTTATGAAATTTACACTTTTTTATAGCCTATTTATGGGCATTAGCTTGGTATTTGGGCAAGAAATACCCAAAAACCATTTATATATTGGTATGGATCTTACCAAAAATATAGGGCATTTTGCAAATACTAGCTTAGGGCAATTAATTATTGAGCCGCAAGCTAGACTCGTTACCACAAAAAAAAAGGTTTTGATTGGTGTACTCGGTTATGCCAAAAAAGCAAAAAATGATCAGTTTATCCCAAATACAGAAAATTATAGATGTGAAGGCTATTACCTAAAGATAGGATTGGCCAAGCAGCTTCTAATTATAGGAAAAAGAATGGTTGCTCATTTAGGAGGGAATTTTGGTTTTACGATGTTTAATGAACAATTTGACTATCGCATAGACGGTGATATATTTCCCGATTACCTAGTCAAAAATGACATGCGTTCCTATGCCTTTTTGGCTGAGCCAAATGTCAGTTTTATTACGTATTTATGGAATAGAATTGGATTAGATTTGAACATTAGAACGTCCTTGATAATACCCAATAAATCAAGTAAGGGATTTGAACATGCCTACGTGCCTGGTGCAGGCTGGAGTGATGCTAGTCGAGTTATTTCAGCAGGCGCTTCGATTGCCTTACATTATCGGATTTTTTGAACAATTAAAATCAGAAAATGTATGGATTTTTAAGTTCAACTACTTAAGGATTATGAAAGTATTAATAATATTCTTCACAATCATAAATAATAAAAAGAATTTAAACTTTAAAATTAAATAATATGAATACTTTATATAAAGTATATATCATTACATTTGTAGTCATTCTAAATGGATGTTCTCAAAAATGTGTTTTACCTGCGGAAGATACATCTCCTCAAATAACTTTTCAAGTGGAAAAGATAAACTCAGATCAGGGTTTTGTAACGAGTACAAAAAGCATTTCACTCAAAAGTAAAACTTCTGGGTGGCGGCTTGACACAGAAGGTAAAATTTATTTGACCAGAGAAGTCATGTACGATTTACTGCTGGAAAATGGAGAGGAAATAGAGTTTGGAATTTGGTTTACAAAGCAAGAGAATGATCTAAATTTATTAATTCTAGAAAATGAAGACCAAAACTTTTGGGAAAGAAATTGGGATTATGTGTCGATAGAAGAAGAAGCAATAAACTTTTATCAAGGATTTGATGAGTCACGAATTATGATTAATAATAATGTGATATTTCACCAACAAGTCAATGATAATTTTAATATTATAAGTGTGGAGTCAGTTGAAGTGGATGGTCAAGAAAAGAGCCTGTTAACTTTGTCATTTAGCGGGGAGGCTTTTGGTTATTATGATCCAAAAGGTGAATATCAGGAGGTTTATAAAATATTAAATGGAGTATTTAAAGGTGTTATTGAGTAAACTACCTGCTTTGAATATTCCAGGGCTTTTAATTAATAGAAAATAATAATAAACAAAATTAGCAAAATACGTTTAAAATAAATTATAAAATAAACGTATTTTGCTAAAATTATTGAAAATATAATTTCTCTTAGTCTATTCTTTAATCACTCGATACTCTGATTTTTCACCATCCAGCGTAATATGCAAGATGTAGGTGTCTGGCTGCAAGGTAGAGAGTCCACTCACCACCTGCGATACCGTTTTACCTTCCCGGTTGTAATAAGTTTTTTGAAAGACTAATTCTTTTTGCTGATTATAAAGTTGTACTAAAATAGTCATAGCAGGCTTATCTGTTGTGATCGTAAATTGATCAATGAAAGGGTTTGGTGATACATCTGGTATTGTTGGATTTCCTTGTTCTTTTTTGGTGTCCTCGATATACACTAAATTTGCCTCTTCATTCGTCACCATTTCACCTTCATGCTCTACCTTAACGCGATGCATGCCTCCTAGGTATAATTTTGGTACAAACATGCTTCCGCCAACTACCAAACTTCTACTTAAATACTGAGTTTGCTGTCCGGCAACCGCCCAAGATTTTTTATGAGTAAGTAAGTCCCCCATATTCGAAACAAACGATCCTCCATGCTGGGCACTTCCAGTAAAGTCAAGCACGGTTTGCCCATCACAAATAAGGTCACCTTTTGTGGCACCCACCGCATAAACATTACCTAAATTACCAAAGGCTAAGTCATTTATACTTTGATCGCTTGATCCGGAGATCTGCTTTACGCCCATTACTGCTGAAGAGGAAGCCACTAATTTTAACATAAAGGCATCTACACCATCACTTTCGCTGAACTGCATCTTAGCGTTAACATAAAGCTCTTTCTCAAAAGAACCGCCTACATACAAAAATCGAAGTCCATTCTTGGATTGAAATAGTGTTGTAAGTGGAAATTGATTGCCTGCGTTACCAATACGAATCACATCATAGACTACACTCATAGTTGGCATATCGATGGTAGCCACATAGCCATCGATCTCATCACTACCAACAAGCTCATTGTTACCGTCAATATTTAAGTTACCATTGAAAAAACCCACTGCATAAAGGTGCTGCTTGGCATTGCTAGTTCCTAGGTCTATATTGGAGATAAATTGCATGCCTGCCCCATCAAAATTTATAAGATCTAGTACTGATAAATTATCAGTAGTAAGGTCTACTTTGGCTACAAATGCACCTGGAAGATTATCTTCTAATTCAACGACTTCATTACTATAAGTAAGTGCTCCCGCAAAATCACTGGCTATGTATAGCTGATCTTTATAAACCCGAACGCCTTTTACCTGAAGGTGTTTAGCATTTAATACGGTAAAAGACTGTTGAATATACCCATCTAAGGTATATTTCGCTACAAAAATACCATGGGGGTAGTTATCAAGTGCTACTTGAGCGTGGGTGGCATACCCTTTATTGCCTAAATTGGTAAAGGCCACCTTATTCTCATAGTGCCCGACCACCCAAACGTGTTTGTCATAGAAAAAAAGATCGACACCTTTAGCACGGCCTTGTGTATAAGACCCAATTAGAAAGTTAGTATTACCGCTTGTTGAGGTTTTCATAAAAAACATTTCATTGCCTTCTCCGTATGTTTCATGTAGGTCATTGTCAATGCTCATGTCGTTATTGGTGTAACCTGTTGAATACAGATAGCCATCAGGCCCTTTATGTACTTTTTGAGTAACTGAAAACCCAGGCGATATATTCTCACCGACTTGCGTCTGAGACTTTTTCGTCCAAATGATATTTTGACTATTGACCATAAAGACTGATAGCACCATTGCAACTAGTAATAGGTATTTCATGTGTTTATAATTTTTAGATTGTAATAATTTCTTAGGTGAAGTTACTTAAATATTAATTATTTAAAGAATATTTATTGTTATTTGTTCCGAATAAGTGTTTGATTATATTTGATCGGAAGGAACCGGCAAGCTCTTTTCATTTTTTATGATGAAGCGCATCGTGCCGGTTTCTTTTGAAGAAGCGTCAGCAAACTTTAAAATATAAGCAAGATAAATTTAAATTTGTGGTAAACGAAGGGCCTAATTTGGATGAACGCTACATTAAATTTAATAGCATCTTCATTTAAAAACAAAGATTTCTGGATCGAAAAGGCAGTAAAATAATTTATTAAATTCGTAAATATTAGCACTAAATATTTAAAATTTTTTATAAATATAGTGTATTTATTGATAAATTAGCAATATTTTAACTTGTTCAGCATGTTATTTTATTGATTTAAGTTGCTCAGCAGGAACGGATAAACTAATTTCATTAGACTATGTAAATTTTATTTATGTGGTGTACACCTAATATAAAAAAATTTGAATTGCGTGCTTGGATTTTATAAATAAAGAATTTAACTTGATATATTATTATGGAAAATGTAAAAATGAATTTTAATATTTCCACACTACTGTCCGGTTATAAGTCAAACAAACTCAGCTGATTACAACTGCCAGTAGTTTCATTTTTGTATTTATTATTTTCAAACAGTTGATTTACAGGCACTTTTTCAAAAATACATACACTTAAAATCTGTAGAATAGTGTAAAGTTCCTGTTCCAACTTCAATTTTCTTTTCATAATAGCAACAAGTAAGTATATACTGATAGCGATCCATATTTGAGTATAAACAGCATTTATTGTTGTTCCAAGGAACTTTTTTATTCGTAAGTGTTGTTTTATCCATTTGAAAAATAATTCGATTTTCCATCGTTCTCTGTAGAGTTGAGCAATGAGCTTTGCATCATACAAGAAATTGTTGGTTATGAATACCAATGATTTATCTCGCTCTTTATCATAGAATTTAATGCGCCTGAGTTTCTCTGGATATTTTTGTGAGCTATAAAACCCGGTCAACTTTATAATTTGGTCGCATTTAAAGCCAAGTTCCTTATTTACCTTATTTGAATATACACGTTTATATTTAAAATTATGCTTTTCTCGTATAACAAAATAACATAAGCATTCATGCATATGATAGAGTCTTTCAAAATCAAGATACGCTCTATCCATAATATAAAATGCTCCTGGTTCAAGTATCAGCAAGTCAAGGATATTTACATCATGTACTTTACCATCTGTTATATCAATAAAAGTTGGAATAGAACCTCGCAAGTCAAGTTGCGTATGCATTTTTACTGCACCCTTATTTTTTCTGAACTTAGCCCAAGGAAATAGAGACAAACACAAATCGATTGTGCTACTATCTAAAGCGTATGCTATCTCATCAATATCAACTGAAAAGTTGTTGTCTTCTTTATACAATTCTTTTGCTTGTTGAATAAGTAGTTGGGCAAATTCAGCATATATTCGCCAGTCTCTTCTCTCATTTGCATCAGCCAATGTAGATTTCTTTACCTTACTTTTTACTCCAGAATGGTATAACTTGGTGGAAATTGCATCCAAACAAGATGCAATATCTCGAAGACTCTCTCGTCCTGTTAATTGTGCAAATGCCATTACAATGAACTGCTCCCAACATGTGAATGTTTTTACGCGATAATTACCATTGTATTTGTTAACACACTTGTCAAACTCATACTTCGATACTAAGTCAAGAAGCTGAGATAATATTGTTCTACCAGTATTCATTTGGCAAAACTGCAACCATTTCTACTATTTTGATTTCAAATCGAAAAATATTTCAATGTACCTTTATGCTACTGTTTTTAATGCTTCCCACCACTTTAACATATCTTTAACCGGACAGTAGTGATATTTCCACTTTAATTAATGAAATTTGATCGACTAACAACACCAGAAATTAATGAACTTGTCGCTCATTTTCCGGCAGTAGGTATTGTAGGTTCTAGGCAAGTGGGCAAGACTACACAAGTGCAAAATCTTAAGCTAGATTTTGCCACAATTTACAATTATTTAGAGTTCTTGGAGCTTATTTTTATCCTATTTAGAAACAAAACGAAAACTAGTATAACAATAGATCCTGCAATTAGCCAATGTATACTTAAAGTTTTACGTTCAATTAAAATGGGTTCATTAGCTCCAATATGGATATAAGAAGACCAATAAGCCGGATGAGCTAAACGGTTGTTTGTATTTTTAATATAATGGAGTTTAGCTTGACGTAACGCTTCTGCTTTAGGTAATTGCCTTGATAAGTTTAAGTAGAACTCCTTCATAATTTTAGCAGTGGCCATATCATCTACTTGCCATAACGTAACTATTAAAGATGGAACCCCGGCATACATAAATGCGCGTGCTAATGAGGCCACACCATTACCTTGTTCAAACTTTCCAAATCCTGTCTGGCAAGCTGATAATACCACTAGTTTTGCATTTAACTGAAGTTTAGATATCTCATAGGCTTGAAGAATGTTATCTTCGGTATGGCCTTGATCTTCTGTAAAAACAAGCCCAGATAACGTAGGTTTATTCTTGTTCAAAACCCCATGCATAGCTAAATGGATAACGCCATACTTGTGAGCACGATTTTTAAAATTTTGCTCGGTTGCTAATGAATCAAATCCAAAGAAACCATTAAACTCTTGAGCTAGCATTTCTACTTCCATCTTTGCAGCAGGTAGGCCCCCAAGTTGATCTCTTAAACGTCTGTGAGCAGGTAATTGGGTAGTAGTATGAGAAGAATCAAAAAGGGTGCCGTAATTAGCTGCTAAAGCGAGTATCCTGTTATCATTCTGCACATCATGATGTAGTTTCTTAGGTAACCAATGCATACTCCATAGGGTGGCTGAATAGTGGTAACTAATTTGAAATTTCTCAATCAAGTATCGAAGTTGATGGTACTGGGCCCTCGGTGTGGCCTTTTTCGTCAAAAAAGATTCAAATGGTAGATGAACAAGTGGACCATCAGGTATGATGATGAGATGATTAATATTTTGTCTATTCTCTAAAAGTGGCTTTAATAAATGCTCATAGCACCAATATGCATTTTTTGTATACTGCTGACAAACATCTAATTGATGATCACTTAAGTAGGAGTAATCACTAATAGTTTGGTGTAAATCATCTATACGTGTCTTAAATAGCTTGAAATCGATGGTCTTTTTAATATAAGTTGTTTGGCTTTTATCAATATAAAATACATAAATAGCAGAGTCACCAACTACAAACTCAATAATTGCTGATTGTCTATTTAATTTTTGTTGTAATTCCTCAATAGAAACTGATGGATACTGATATTTGAGTTTAGCATAATTCGGATATGTTGACTCAATATTCTTCTTAAAACTATTTATTCGAATATTAATGGTATTTAATAGTCCAAGTAGGCTATCATTACGATGACCTGCTGGTATTTTTTGAAGGATTGCCTTTAAGTCTGCTTGTTTATTGAAAAGATTTTTTTCCTTAATTTTTAAGGAATCCGGGATGTTCCCTAATTGATAAGCTTTTGTACCATTAAGGGATTCCATTAATAGCACCGACTTGTGGAGTTCTGCTAACTGAAATGCCTTTGGGAGATCTCTTTCCAAGTTTAGAATTTGAAAGCTTCGTTGCATCCATTGGTGACTTTCAACTAATAATCGTAGCTTATCCTGATCACTTGTAATAATGTTTTTACCTTTACTTAGCAACTTTATGGCAAGGTCTGTAACATATCTTTGTTGGTGTATGGTGGTAGGATTTTTTGTTTTAGCTAATATGCTATTTAAACAATTTAGGGATGAAATTACTTCTTTTAGGTGCTGATACGAAGAAAACGCTGTGTTAGCAATTTGATTAACCCATATGGAATCAATTTTAGTATTTCTAGGTTCTTGGGTAGCGGATTGAAGGGATAGATGAATATATTTTAATGCTTGATTTGTTTTCCCCCATGCAAGATATAAATCGGCTAATCTATTTAATAATTTAATATATTTTGGGTGGCTGTTACCTAAGGTTTTTGACGCTATTTGAAGAGCACGATGGTAATTTAATTCGGCATGATCATACTGATTCATTTCTTTGTAAAGGTTGGCTAAGTTATGTAGAGAAATAAAATAGGAGGGGTGTTCCTTCCCTAGTTCTTTAGCATCAATTCTCAATGCTTTTATGTAAAGAGGTTTGGCTTTTTCATACTGACCCATCTTATGATATAAGAGAGCAAAATTATTTAATAGAGTAGATCCTGGTTTTTTTTGATAATGAAGTGCCTCATTATAATATTGTTCTGCTTTATCATAGTTATTTAAGTAGCTGTGTAACAACCCCAAGTTATTTAGTATAGTCCAATAGCTATAATGATTGGTTCCTTTCGTTTTTTTTATGATTTGGAGCGCTTCCAGGTATAAAGACTCTCCTTGCTGGAAGTTACCCATATCTTTGTATAGCGATGCTGCATTATTAAGCCAGTAGGCTTGAGAATGAGTTATTTTACCTTTGTATTTGGTTTTTAAAATAAGAAGCTCTTGGTAATAGTACTCTGCTTGCTCGAAATTACCCATATCGTGGTATAGGGAAGCTAGATTAGCTATTGCTTTTAAATAGCTTATATGGGTTGCCCCAATAGTTATTTTCATGATTTTTACGGCCTCAATATAGTAAGATTTGGCGCTTTCATACTGACCCATTTGCCAATTTAATAAGCCTATGTTGTTTAGTGTAGTAGCATAAGAAAGTTGCTTTTTACCAATGGTTTGAGCTTTGACTTGTAGTGCTTCCAAATAAAGTTTTTCAGCCTTTTTATGTTTGCCTAATAATCGGTATAAATCGCCTAAATCATGTGTAAAGTCTGCAAAGAGCGTATCAAATTTACCAAACTCTTGGAATGCCCTATTTCTCCCTTCTATTGTAAATGGTAATGCAGCTTCATAATTTTCAAGGTTACAATGAGATTGAAAATTTAATTTTAACTGCTCAAAGTTCATTTTTTCTGGCTGAGACTCTGCCATAATTGTAATGATAGAAAAGGTAAAAATATATAATGTATAGTTTAGAGAAATTAACTGAGGAATTGAAGCCAACATATCAAAAATTTTGTTTGATGATCTAAGATTGTTCTTTTTCTTTGTGAGCATTTGCGCAAAAAAAGTCAGGTTAAGCATAATGGAATTTTGTTAAATAAAAAATGAATAAATTATTAAAATGAATAATATTTAATAATTAGGTGATAAGATAAAAAAATTAACACATAAAATGTAAAACTAAATTTTAATTTTTCTACTTTAATTATTAAAAATTAATCGATTGACTACTTAAAAATAACCCTTGTTTAATCAATAAATGAACATATTTTACTAAATACATTTAAAACTAGCAAAATTGGCTTGATTTTTGTACCTTTAAATTTATGTTGATCACGTTACCATATCGTATAGGCGCAGGGCTTTTGGCAAGTTTTATACTCAGTATATCGCTTGGGCTCGTCATTGATTTACATTATTGCTTGGGCCAGGTAAAAAGTGTGGGTATTTACCAAAAAGCCGATGTATGCCTGGGTGACCAAGGTGTAGAAGCAAATTGCACCGATACATTCGAGCGCTCCATGCCTTGTTGCCATAACAAAACACTAGTTTGGCAATGTGAAGGTGACTGGCAAGTGGATAAGCATCAAATTACAGACCAGTTTTGGGAGTTTATTTTAACAAATCGGCTAGATTTTAGTGTTTTCAATTCAAATTCCATTATTGATTTTCACCTTATCTATACTCCTCCAAATCAAATTTTTAAGCGTTTCCTTCAGTTCCATCAATTTCGGTGTTAGTGCAAAGTATTTTCGTTAAGGGGTATTAACCCCCAACTATGTTTATGGTTTAACTAAAATACTTCAACGTGAAACTAAAAGTATGGATCATGCTCCTATTGGGCATGGGGATTCATTTGAAAATATGGGCACAGGGCCCACCAATTATTGCAGATAAAGCCATCATGCTGGGCTCTAAAAGGGCGGTACTGCGTAATTTAACAGAGTTTAGAAATACGGCGCAAGGGCAATTTGTTAGAAGTCAGTTGATGGGGCATTATTTACCGACTGCCGACCTACTTTTTGCGGTGCACCTGCCTTGGGTACATGTAAAAAGTGATGCTCTAGAGCAATTTGAGGGAGGTTACCTTGGTGACATCCAGCTAAAGGGTAAATTCCAATTTTTCCGAAAGGATCAAACGGGTAAAACACTGCGAGCGGCCATTATTGTCATTGAAAATTTACCGACGGGCCCAAAAATAAATGTACCGCGTATTTCCCTTGGGGAGTTTTCATCTTACCAAGCTGTCGTATTGGGCTATGAGTCCATAAAATATGGTATTTCTAATGAGTTAGGCTATGAATGGACGCCAAACTTAGGGGATGAGTTGCAATATAAGTTAGGTTTTGGACTACCACTTTTAAGGCCCAAGTATCCACTACGGCAAATCAATCTATATTTTGAATACATGAATATTTGGGGGGTAGAAAGCGGCGCATTTGAGTTACTTTATGCACAAGGCATACAATATGCTAGAGGCCCAGCTACCTTCGACTTGGCTGTTCAAGCGCCCTTAGTGCAAGATGTACCTGAGCAGGCTAAGCAATTTGTTTCCCTATTTGTGGGGATGCGGTATATATTTTAGTAAATTGATAATGAGACAGATAAAAATAAGAATAAAAATGAATCAGATGAATAAATTTTATAAATCAGTAATAGTCCTTCAGATGCTATTGTTTATGGTGATGGTTCCCTTACAAGCTGCTGACCCATTGGACCAAGTCGAACTGAAGGTAGATGGCATGGGTTGCCCATACTGCTCCCTGGGTTTTATAAAAAAGGTAAAAAAGCTAGGTGATGTGCAAGATATTGATTCGGAGTATGAGACGGGCATCTTTATGTTTAAAATCCCAACAGCGGAAGGAGTAAGCATTGATGACCTCAAAAAATTAACAAAAGATGCCGGCTATACCTTGGTTTATGCCAAAATTGAGCGAATTGACGGGAAAGTGGAACAGTTTGGTGAAGTAGAGGATAAATAATGAATGAAATTTGCTAAATTTGATCAATTTTGTTTGGCTGTCTGCTTTTGTACCTAATAGTGAAATAAAATTCAACCTGTCATGCATTTAGAAAAGGATCGATAAACATTGTTTGTTTTTTGGGTATAATATTTGTAATAATTAGTAATTCAGGTATTTATGATTAGTAAATTTATTGTTTTTGGTTCTAATTGATTATTAGAATTGCATATTTTTTAAATTTTATTTTTTGCGTGATTCCTCAGCGTCAAAGGCTCGGAGGACCATCCTGCAGCGTGGGTTTTAGAAACATTTTAGCCTACCCTGCAATCCTGATTCGCCCTCCCTATTGCGAATTGATTGTAAAGCAAGGACTTATGTTATTTATTTCAAAATTGTAATGGAATGAAAGTCAAATATATACAATTCAACCCTAAATACACTACGAGTAATTATTATATTAAATAAACATATTTTACTAAAAACGCTTAAAAATAGAAAATTTGGTCTTATTTTTGTATATTTAGAATTAACCCGCATTATTCATCAGGTTAAGAATAGAGACAGAATGGTGTTCAAGTAAAAATTAGGTTGATTGCGAAGTAGGATT
>JAUIFR010000072.1 GCA_030430325.1 Bacteroidia bacterium
CCCGTTTTTGGGCAATATTGCCTAGTTTCGGGGTTTATTTATGCCCTAATATACAAATAATTAATTGATTATCAAATATTTATACTACTTATGAATGTCCCTTAAAAGCAGCTTAAAATGTTAATAAATAATTAATATTAAATAAACTAACTTAAATTAAGTTGAATATTTTTTCTGATAATTCCACTTAAATATGTGTAATTATTTATTAGAATAAATTTCCTAAATAAATTTTTCCAATCGTTTAGCAAAAAAAACAAATATTAGTTGAATTCAATAAATTTTGCAAAATTCGATCAGTAACAAATTATCATTTTAATCAAATTTAGCAAAAATCAATCAAATTAATGATGTGCGGGTTCCTCTAATTTATTTTCACCTGTTTCATCTACTACGATGTTCTCAATATCCTTTTCGAGCGCTAGATCACCCTCTTCATGAGGTAAATTAGATTCCTTCGTTTGAGAAAGTGGTACATTTTGAGGGATAAAATCTTCCTCAGCACCTGGTTTACTATAATCGTAAGGCCAACGGTAAGCAGTTGGCAGTGCACCTTCCCAGTTTCCGTGCCCCGGATTACGAGGAGTAGTCCACTCCAAGGTATTTGAACGCCACGGATTTGCCGGTGCTAATCGTCCTTTGAAAATACTATAAAAGAAATTAAAGCCAAATACAAACTGACCTAAAAAGGCTATAATAGCAGCCACAGATATGAAAGCATTCAAATCACCAAACATATTAAATGTCTCAAAATTGGTGAAGGAATAATACCTTCGTGGGAATCCTGCAATACCAATAAAATGCATGGGTAAAAATACAGCATATACTCCTATAAATGTCGTCCAAAAGTGGATGTAACCGAGTTTCTTATCCATCATACGCCCGAACATTTTCGGGAACCAATGATATACTCCAGCCATCATTCCGAAGAACGAAGCGCTACCCATTACAATGTGAAAGTGTGCCACCACAAAATACGTATCATGTAACTGAATATCGATAGCGGCATTTCCTAAGAAAATACCAGTAAGCCCTCCACTTATAAATAGTGAAACCAAACCAATGGAGAATAACATGGCTGGTGTAAATACTAAATTACCTTTCCAAAGCGTCGTTAGATAATTAAATACCTTAACGGCCGATGGCACCGCTATGATCAATGTCAAAAACATAAATATAGAGCCCAAGAATGGATCCATCCCGGTGACAAACATATGATGCGCCCATACTATGAAGGACAGTATGGTAATACCCAGCATGGATATAATCATTGCCTTGTAACCAAAAATTGGCTTTCTGGAGTTTGTCGCGATAACTTCGGAGGTAATACCCAAAGCAGGTAAAAGAACAATATATACCTCAGGATGCCCTAAAAACCAGAATAAATGCTGAAATAATAAAGGACTACCACCCATATTGTGTAATGCCTCACCTTGAATAAAAATCTCTGATAAATAAAAACTTGTACCAAAGCTTCGATCAAATATTAACAATAATGCCGCTGCTAACAATACTGGGAAGGATAATACACCAATAATTGCCGTTAAGAAAAATGACCAAATTGTTAGCGGTAACTTTCCAAATGTCATACCACGTGTACGCATATTTATAATGGTAGTGATATAATTAATACCACCAAGTAATGACGACACAATAAATAGAGCCATAGCTACTAACCATAGCGTCATCCCCAAACCCGAACCTGACATAGCTTGTGGTAAAGCACTTAATGGTGGATAGATTACCCAACCACCAGATGCCGGCCCTGTAGATACAAACAGCGAAATTAACATCACCACACTCGACAAAAAGAAAAACCAGTACGACAGCATGTTCATGAACCCAGAAGCCATATCACGAGCACCAACCTGCAATGGTATGAGGAAATTACTGAATGTACCACTCAAACCAGCCGTAAGCACAAAAAATACCATGATGGTACCATGCATGGTCACCAAAGCCAAATAAAACTCCTGACTTAATTTGCCATTAGCTTCAATCCACTGACCAAGTATTGGCCGCAACCAGGACAAATCCATCTCAGGAAAGCCCAACTGCAATCTAAAAATAGCAGAGAAAGCTCCTCCAACCATGGCCCACAACAAACCTGTAATTAGAAATTGCTTGGCAATTGTTTTATGATCTGTTGAAAAGATATATTTCGTTATGAAATTATCATTATGATGATGGTCATCATGTGCATGATCATGACCATTTGATGCTATATTTTCCGAACTACCTATCGTTGACATGACTAGTTACTTTATCTTGCTAACTTTATTTCTTTATATTTAATGCTTGTGATTTCAGCCGACCTGAAATTTCCTGCATATATTCCTCATTCTGAACAGTCCAAGTTTCTTGCTGCATATACCATTCGTTATATTCTTCTTCTTCTAATACCTCCACAGCCAACTTCATTGAAAAATGCGAACGACCACAAATCTCGGTGCAAGCAATTTCATAATTGAAGTTAGGGTTACTTAACTCACGACGCATATCTTCCGTACTCTTTGTAGGAATAAACCAAAATTGCGTTGGCATACCTGGTACCGCATCCATTTTAAGTCTAAAATGCGGTGCAAACACGCTGTGCAATACATCCCGTGCCCTTATTTTCAAAAGTACCGGCTTACCCTTAGGCAAAACTAATTTTGATGGGATAAAATCATCAAACGTATTTTCGTCAGAGAAATCCATACCATGCACATTCGTCGCATCGATCAACCTGAAATCATATTTACCTAGTTTGCCATCAGCTCCAGGGTAACGTACACCCCAAGCAAATTGATAACCCATAATTTCGATTACCTCTGCATCCTGAGGGGCCTTCTCTGTAATTTCAGACCATACTTTCCAACCCGAAAAAATTAAAATAGATAATGCTATTGCTGGAACAATGGTCCACGCCAGCTCTAATCGATTGTTTTCCGGATAAAAAGTTGCCTTCTTCTTTTCATTAAATTGGTATTTATATGAAAACACGAAAAGCAACACTTGTGTAATAACAAACACAATGCCCGTTATTACCATAGTCGTCCAAAATAAAAAGTCTGTTTTGGCACCATGTGCTGAGGCTAATGGTAAATTATATAGATCAAAGTACTTAATGGAGTAATATACCGTAAGTCCTAATCCTATAATTAAAAAAAACAAAAGAAAAATGGCATTAACACGATTACCCACCGTTACTCTCTTACGGTTCGTACCAAGAAATACAGAAACCAACGATTGGGTCCTAACTAACATCAGTAGCACCACAACTACCAAAATTACACCAATACCTAACAGAAAGTTTTGCATACTACTTTATATTTTTTCTTTTATTTTAACCAATTAAATATGATGATGTTTACTCTCCTCCAACATAGGATGATTTTTCGCTATTAAAGGAATTTTAGACAATCCATTAAACACTACAACCAAGAAAGCTGAAGCATAAACCAATGCTGTGCCAAGTTCTATCAGCCCAAGCGTACCATTTTCCTTAAGCGTACCTGGTGTTATCATCAAATAAAAGTCAATCCAGTGCCCGAAAATTACTAACACACATACAATTTGTAAAAATTGCGTATGACGTTTCGCATCACGTGTCATCAATAGTAAAAATGGTAAAAAGAAGTTAATGATTAAGTTCCCAAAAAACACTAACATATATGGATCACTTCGCATTCGCTCGACAAAATAGATACCTTCTTCAGGTATATTTGAATAATAAATCAACATAAATTGAGAAAACCACGTGTATGTCCAGAAAATACTGAAAGCAAATACAAATTTGCCCAAATCATGTAGGTGATTGCTATTTACTATACTCAAATAGCCATTTTTCTTTAAGAAAATCACAATAAGCGTAATTGTTGCAAGCCCAGTAACAAACCAACTTGCAAAAATATACCATCCAAATATCGTGGAAAACCAATGTGTATCTATTGATAAAATCCAATCCCAAGCCGAGGTAGATGAAGTAATTGCAAATAAAATGATGAATATGGCAGAAAGCCTTACTTTCTTATACCAAAATGAGTTACCACCTTGGATATCCTCAGCTAGCGCTTTTTTCTTTAATAAAAAGAAAAACCCAACCCAAATCACAAAATAGGTGATCATTCTCACCATAAAAAATGGTGTATTAAGGTAGGCTGCTTTACCTGCAATAATGGCATCATAATTTGGGCCGTCTATATCATATAGGCTCTTATCCATCCAATGAAATAAGTGCCACTCCGAGGTAAAATTAGCTAACCCAAATACTAGAAGCATCAAAATTGCCGCAATTGGTAACCAATTACCAAGAGCCAGTGGAATCCTCAAAATACCTGCAGACCAACCGGCTTGCGCCACATACTGAATCGCAAAGAAGAAAACACCAATAATGGCAATACCCATAAAAAACACATTGTTGATCCAAAGGTCGACCCAAAGTCGTTGAATCCAATGAAAGGCATGGTGCCCACCTTCATGAGCTGCCTCGTGCGCCTCATGTGCATGCCCATGACCGCCAAAATTAGCTAAAATTATACCAATTATGAGTAAAACAACCCCTGCGATCCCCATTTGAAGGATTTTTTTCTTAATTGGTGCACTAAAATCAAATTTTTCCTCTATCATTTTATTCAATTCAAGGATTTATACAAATTCTCTCCTTATCTATTTTTGAAGTGTTTGTACATACCGTACAATCTTCCAACGTTCTTCAATATTCAATTGTGAAGCATGAGATCCCATTAGGCCTTTCCCATGAGTAATTACATGGTAGATATGACCTTCAGTAGCCGTTTTCACCTGACCTTTGTCATATGCGGCTACCCCCATAAATACCTCACTTACCTTTCCATCTGCTTTTCCTTTTTCACCATGGCAAGCGCTACAAAACTTTAAGTATAGTGACTTCCCATCTGCCAATATCGCTTCATTATTTGGAAGTGGGTTCTTTAAGTACTTTGCTGCCCACGCTAAGCTATCTTTATGAATACGATAAGGTAAATATCCATTTGAAGTCCTGGCAACAGTGCCCTCAACCGGCTCCCGCATATTCATTTTATGAGGATTATTTGGGTTTGAATTATAAAACTCACCCTTTTCGTCTTCACGATTGCTTAACCATGTACCCGCCGCCTCATCTTTTATTTGGGAGAGGCTTTCGTAGGGCACAGAGTGATACATTTGAGGTGCATACTCTCTACCCGGGTTATTTCCTTCTGATTTACAGCCTGTCAATACAACTCCGCTGCAAATAACTAATAATAATATAAAAGACTGAATACCTTGTATTTTCATTATTCAAATTCCTTTTGATTCACTTCAGAAGCTCCAGATGATTTAAGTATCTCATCTATCTTTCCTTTATCCATCTTATTTTGAGCCAAATCAATAGCCATGACATGCTTATCATCCGTACTGCGTTTGTCAAATATCTTTGGTGTAGCATATGGCTTAAGATTACTTACAATCATAAATACACCAACCATACCTAATGCCGATAATAATACTGTAAGCTCAAATGTAACCGGAATAAAGGTCGGTAGTGGTGTAAAGTTCTTACCTCCAATAATCATCGGCCAATCGACACCTAGCATCCAAAACTGCATCGTCAAAGCAAGGGTTGTACCCAAAGCTCCAAACATAAAGGCAGCAATTGGCAAACGAGATCGCTTATACCCTAATGCTTCATCTAAACCATGTACTGGAAATGGGCTAAATACCTCATGAATTTTAACACCTGCTCCACGCACACTTTTTACAGCTTGAATTAGCACATCTTCATCCTCAAATATGCCTAGTACGTAATGTTTTCCACTATCCATAGCCATTTTTTTAATTTCTTTTTTCTGAGCTTGACTTCAAAATACTCTTTACCTCCGCCATATTGATCACTGGGAAAAACTTCGCGAACAATAAAAACAACGTAAAGAACAACCCAAATGAAAATAGGTAAACACCCATATCATAAAGTGTGGGATGAAACATCGCCCAACTTGAAGGAACGTAATCTCGATGAAGCGAAGTAACAATAATTACAAAGCGTTCAAACCACATTCCGATATTTACTACAATCGATAATATAAAAGTAGCAACAATATTTGTTCGTATTTTCTTAAACCAGAATAATTGAGGTGAAACCACATTACAAGTCATCATGATAGCATATGACCACCAGTAAGGACCTGTCGCCCTATTTAAAAATGCATATTGTTCATATTCTACACCTGAGTACCACGCAATAAAGAGCTCCGTTAAATAGGCTACCCCAACAATAGAACCCGTCACGATAATGATGATGTTCATCATTTCAATGTGGCTTATCGTTATATAATCCTCCAACTTATAAACCTTACGCGTAATAATCATGAGTGTTAGTACCATGGCAAAACCAGAGAAAATAGCTCCTGCCACAAAATATGGTGGGAAAATAGTAGTATGCCAACCCGGTATAACTGAGGTTGCGAAGTCCATCGATACAATGGTGTGAACTGATAAAACTAGTGGTGTTGCTAAACCGGCAAGTATTAATGAAACACTCTCGTAACGAGACCAAGTCTTTGCAGCTCCATCCCATCCAAAACTTAATGCACCATAAACAGCTTTTGAAATTTTATTCGTAGCCCGATCACGGATTGTGGCAAAATCAGGGATTAAACCAATGTACCAGAACACTAAAGATACCGTAAAGTACGTACTAATGGCAAAAAAGTCCCATACCAGTGGTGAATGGAAGTTCACCCAAAGTGATCCAAAGGCATTTGGTAGTGGTATTGGCCAATATAGCGTCAACCAAGGTCGACCTGTATGAATAACAGGAAATAATAAGGCACAAATAACTGCGAAAATCGTCATCGCCTCGGCTGCTCTGTTAATAGAAGTTCTCCATTTTTGTCTAAATAATAATAAAATAGCAGAAATCAAGGTACCTGCGTGACCAATTCCAACCCACCAAACGAAGTTGGTGATATCCCAGGCCCACCCAACAGTTTTATTCAATCCCCACATACCAATTCCTTCCCACAACGTCATGGCCAATGCATACCCTCCAATGGTGAGTGCACCTAAAGCCATCGACAAAACTAACATCCAAGACTTGGTAGGTTTTCCTTCTACTTGACGACATACATCCTCCGTGATGTCATGAATCGTCTTGCCACCGGTTACTAACGGATTCCGTACTGTAGATGTTACTTGCATATATCTTTACTATTTTTTACTAATTTCATAATAATTAGGCGTCTTTTTTGCCATTTTTTGATTTATTTCTAACTTTTGTTAGATAAAACACATTTGGACTTACATTCAACTCCTCCAATACATGATAAACTCGCTCTGGCTGCTCCTCATTTAATACCTTCGAAATTTGACTTTCTGGGTTATTCATATCACCAAATACAATCGCATCCGTCGGGCAAGAACTTGCACATGCTGTATTAACATCAGCATCCTCCACTTTTCTACCCTGCTTCTTCGCCTCTAATTTACCATTTTGAATACGCTGCACACACATAGAGCATTTTTCCATAACTCCTCTAGCCCGAACAGTAACATCAGGGTTAAGTACCATTTTACCAAGGTCATTATTCATGGCTAAGTTATCAGGAAACTTATCACTATCATGATACTTAAACCAGTTAAAACGACGTACTTTATAAGGGCAGTTATTCGCGCAATATCGTGTACCTACACAGCGATTATATGTCATTTGATTTAATCCTTCTGTGCTGTGTGTTGTAGCAGCTACAGGGCAAACTGTCTCACAAGGAGCGTTATTACAATGCTGACACATCATAGGTTGGAAAACCACCTCAGGATTAGCCGAAGGCTCTTCCATACCCGTCGTATCATTCTCATCTGCATCGCTACTATAATAGCGGTCAATTCGCAACCAATGCATTTCACGTCGACGAATAACTTCTTTTTTACCTACTACAGGCACATTATTCTCAGCCTGGCAAGCAATCGTACAAGCCGAGCAACCCGTACAAGAGTTTAGGTCGATTACCATGCCCCAATGATGGTTAGGGTACTCATGCCCTTTCCATAAACTTACTTCGCTTGGCTTTTTCTTGCCTTCAGAAGTAGCAATCATTGGATGGAAACGCCCAGCACCTGGGTCTTTTTTATACTCTGTAAGTGTTGCTTCTTGAATTACCGTTTTACGACCCATAAAGGTGTGGTGGGTCTGCGTATGAGCAATTTCGTGCTTTTCAGAGGTCAACTCGATCTTTACTTGATCTGTTGCAGCCAGTGATTGATTATTATTAATGGAAGAAATTAAAGGATAGGCATCTACACCTAATTCGTTCGCCACTCTTCCAGCTGCCTTTTGACCATATCCTAATGCCAAACCTACCGTATCATCTGCCTGACCAGGTTGAACCATTACCGGAGCAGTAATGCTCTTTTTGCCAACCGTTAATTTAGCTTTTTTAGTAAAAATTCCTTCTTCCATCTTCAATCCCCAAGATTTAGCAAGTGCAGGAGAAATGGTAACATAATTATCCCAGGTTGCTTTTGTGATAGGGTCTGGCATCTCTTGGAGCCAAGGATTATTGGATTGATAACCTGTGCCAATTCCAATTTTTTGGTATAGAACGAGCTCAGTACCTTTCTTATTTTCTTTATAATTTTTTGCTATACTTGATGCTGCTTTGGATAAATTAGGTGTAAATACCTGCCCGCCAATAGCAACATCCTGCATATTTGATACAGAATCAGCTAGAGCAGCAAACATACCACCATGTTGATAAATCCCATCATGCAAGCACTTATCCCAAAATGCCTGGAATCCAAATGTTGTCACTTGAGCATTATAGAAGCTAGACTTCCAGTTTCCTTTTAAATAGTCTAAATAACTTGTGCCGTTGCCTGCCCAAGCCAATAAACTCTCCTGCACTTGACGTGTCTTGAATAAAGGAGAAATCGTTGGCTGCCCAAGGGTCAAATGTCCCTTGATGGGCTCTGCATCGTTCCAAGACTCTAAGTAATGATGATCCGGTGCAGCGATATCTACATGAGCTAAGGTTTCATCCTTAACGATATTCGTACTTACTTTAAGCGATACATTTTTCAGGGCATTTGCTAGCTCAGCACCTTTTGCTGTATTGTAAATCGGGTTAACATTATAAAATATAACGGCTCCAATAGCGCCTGCCTTAGCATCGCTCACAAATTGGTTAAACTGCTGATCACTACCTTGCTTATAATATGATGGCAGCCCCATTTCTAATGTACTGCTATAATTATTGAGAGCAAAATTTATGCCATTAATGAGTGTCTGCACAGCTGGATCGTTTGAACCCGATACTACTATGCTTGACCCTTTACTTGCTAATAATTTCTCTGCTGTAAATGCTACTGCTTTTTTAAGTTTTTCGTCTTTCAGGCCAGAACCAGAAATGGTCTCTATCGCGCCTGTTTTCTTTGCAATGTGATTATACAATGCAGCTACAATCACCCCTTCTTGAGAAGGCTTAATGCGAAAACGATTATCGGCATTAGAACCAGTAAGCGAAAGATTTGATTCAAACTGAATATGCTTGGACATGGTCTTCCTACTTGTACCGATTTTTCGGCCAAGGCTATATTGCTTGCTGAATTCAACTGGCGAAAGCCACGTACCTAAGAAATCCGCACCAAAGCTTACAATTACATTGGCTTGATCAAATTTATAAGATGGGATCACACGCTTACCAAAGCACTCTTGGTTTGCATCTAACATCCCCGAATAAGATACCGCATCGTAAACTACATGCTCTGCTGTAGGATATTTAGCTATAAATTCATCAATTACCTTTTTGGTAGTAGGGCTAAGAATTGTATGGCTTACAATACTGATTTTTTTACCAGATGCTGCTGCTTTTTTCAATCCAGCTACTACTTGCTTATCAACATCATTCCATTTAGCCTTTTTGCCCTTGATTTGAGGAGCTACTAACCGGTGTTGATCATATAATGAAAGTATAGAAGCCTCGATTTGAGCATTTGTACCACCTCTTGTGATGGGGCAATGTTTATTTCCTTCAATTTTAATCGGGCGGCCTTCTCGTGTCTTGACAAGTATGCTGCAGTAATCTCCTCCTTCACTGTACGTGGAGGCATAATAATTTGCTATGCCTGGATCAACATCTTCTGGCTTATTTAAGTAGGGTATGGCATGCTTAACGGGCGTTTCACAACTCGCTAATGTAGCTGCAGCCACGCTAAAGCCCATTAGCTTAAGAAAATCGCGTCGGGTCGTACCCTCTGATCCGTCTCCTCCTGCTGCTTCACCTACTGGCAAGTATTCTGGAAATTCCCGCTCCGCCTTTGCAACAAAATGAGGATCCTCCGTAAGCTGCTCAATTCCTTTCCAATACTGCTTTTTATGCTCTTTCATTTGTCAAGTAATTTGGGTCCTAATAGTGACATTTTGAACATTCTAATCCACCAATATCTTCCACTTTCATTGGCTCCTTCGAGTGTTTTTGATGCACTTCCATCAATTTATCGTAATAGGCATTACCCTTTGTGTTCACTTCCGTCTCTCTATGACAATTAATACACCAACCCATTGTGAGTTTACTATGTTGCCGTACCACATCCATCTCCTCGATAGGCCCGTGGCACGTTTGACACTCAATACCCGCTACTTTAACGTGCTGTGAGTGATTGAAGTAGGCTAAATCAGGTAAATTATGCACCCGCACCCACTCTATTGGCTTTTGCTTCGAGCCGTACTCCTTTGTTTCAGGATTATAGTCTAAAGCTGCATATATCTTCTTAATTTCACTAGATTCCGTCTTTACACTTGTATGACAATTCATACAAATATTGGCTGAAGGTATATTGGCGTTTTTACTTTTTGTAACACCCGTATGGCAGTAATTACAATCAATTTCGTACTGGCCAGCATGTATTTTATGCGAAAATGCAATAGGCTGTGATGGCGCATAACCCTGCTGCACACCCACCAAGAACAAGCTATCAATAGCTGTTTTGGCACCTAATGCCACCACGATAAAAATCACAAAAGCCATAAATGTGGTGCTTTTAAATATACCTTGAATATCAAGCTTTTGCTCTACAAGCTCCTTATCCGCCTCATCTAAATCTTGCTTACCTTTAAGGTATTTTGTGAGTAGCGTAATCGTAATACCAAGCACAATCACCATTAATACCAATACTACGATTAGGAAACCAAAAATAACAGTGAGGTATGGTGAGTCTTGTGTTTGTGCTACCTGATTACCATCACCTGAAGTTGTTGTTGTCGTATCTTCAACCGGAACATTTGCCGATTCTGCCTTAATATAAGCCAATATCGACATGATGTCTGCATCCTTCAAGAAGGTATGGTTCGGCATCACTGTTTTGCTGTATTCGTTGTAAAGATTTACAGCATACTCATCACCACTTTGAATGACTTTCTGCGAATTCTTTATAAAAGAAATAAGCCAAGGAATACTTTGACGGTCATACACGTCTTTAAGGGCTGGGCCAGTCCATTGTTTATGAACACGATGGCACTGATAACAGTTATTTTCGAAGATGGTTTTACCCGATGCGATGATGGCGGGGTCGGCTGAAATACCATTTGGGTCCTCAGCAGGACCCTCCGCTGGTTGCTCGACTATTACCTCAGCTGTAGCTGAAGTATCTTGCCCTTTTGTGACTAAACTAACAAAAAGAAACACGCTCAATAGCGCCGTTACTTTGGATAGGTGTTTTACCATGTTATGCATTCCCATATGTCGATACGTGGAGTCCAAAATTTACTCGGCACAAATCTACTATTGCATCGCTTTTTTTCAAATATAAATTTAACAAAAGAAGAAGCAAATAGCACATCTGTTATATATTCAATTGACTATCAATAATATAATTAAAAAATCCATTCTAATTTAGAATTATTATAAATAAATTTAAAAAAAAGTATTGGTAGATACCATGCTCATTTCAGGATAAAAATCTAAGCATTGAATCCCTATTAAGTAACTCAAAAAAGTACAACGAAACCAGGGAGAATAGTCCGATAGATTCTTAAAAAAGTACAAATTTAATGAAACACAATTATGGTCTGTTTTGAGCGAATATTTTAGTTTATTTTTACCAGTTTCAAAAGATTGTATAACTTTATGCAGTATGAATCAAATGCGAGACCATTCTTTTATCATCCGATCAATTGCGCAAACTTTAGGTTTTGACTTTTGTGGCATAAGTAAAGCTCAGCGGCTCGATGAAGAAGCACCAAGATTAGCACAATGGCTCAAAGACGGCAAACAGGGCAACATGCAGTATATGGAGAACCATTTTGAAAAGCGCCTCGACCCTCAAAAGTTAGTACACGGAACAAAATCTGTAGTCACATTACTGTATAACTATAGCCCCAGAGAAAAACTACCAATGGATCAATTTAAGCTTGCAAAATATGCCTATGGGGATGATTATCATCATATTATCAAGAAAAAGTTACATCAGTTCATGGGTGAAATTCAGGAGCAAATTGGTGAAGTTGGTGGTCGGGTGTTTGTGGATTCTGCTCCAATTTTAGAACGCGTATGGGCTAAAAAAGCCGGACTGGGCTGGATCGGGAAAAATACTTTATTAATTAATAAACAAAAAGGTAGTTTCTTTTTTATAGCAGTGCTGTTACTGGATTTGGAACTTGAAGCCGATGGTCCAGTAAAGGACTACTGTGGCACTTGCACCCGATGTATTGATGCTTGCCCCACCAATGCGCTGACCCCCTATCAACTTGATGCCAGCAAATGCATCTCCTACCTTACTATTGAGCTAAAAGAGGAAATCCCCACTGAATTCAAGGGAAAAATGGAAAACTGGGTATTTGGTTGTGATATTTGCCAAGATGTATGCCCCTGGAACCGATTTGCTGAGCCCCATGCAGAGCCCCTATTTGAGCCTCATGAAGCCCTCAAAAATTGGCGTAAAAACGAATGGAAGGAGATCACCCAAGAGGTATTTAATAAAGTATTTAAGAAAAGCGCTGTAAAAAGAACAAAATTCAAGGGGTTACGCCGGAATATTGATTTTTTAAGTGACTAGAATCAAAACTTCGTAAAGAATAGGCCCTAGTTTTGAAGAAAAAATTACAGTTAGCTTAACAATTAAGTTTATTTTTACATTAAAGGTATGAACTACCTAAACTCTACTAATAAAACATTCCTATCAAATTATATTAAAGTATCCATCACAAATATTAATTATTAATGGGGAAAATCTTTTTACTGGTATCCACTTAAAACTTAAATGCTATGAGAAAAATTATACTATGTTTTTTTATATCCTATTATTTTATCTGTTATACAAACTGTTGGGCGCAATGTATCATTTCAGATGAATCCCATACACAAAAAATCAATATAATTAAGAACAGAACAAATAAGTCAACAATAGCTGATTCTTGGGAAAAATACCTCCAAGCAAACCCGCGAAATGCCACTCAGAAAAAATGGTATACGTTTAAGGTATCTGGAAACGTAATTTACCAGAATACATTTGCCAACAAAGAAATGAATGTCTATGGTGTACCCATTCATTTAGCGCTTAAAATAAAAAACAGCGACAAAGTGGTTATTCCTAATTTCTTTTGGGATGATGGATACGCCACTACTGATATGGAAGGTCATTTTAATATTGAACTCAATGTATACCAAGACTTAAGTGATTTTGATAAATTAATAATTGGGGCGATGCATGAAGGGCTATTAGTAGAACTTGATGTTGAATGGCAAAACTATATAATTGATTATGGCTACACCCCTATTAAATTTGAACAGGGAGAAGGTATACAGTTGCCTTTTTCTCCAGAACAGCTAGAATATACTTATGAAAATACGACCTTGGCCGTAGAACCAAAGTATGCTCTTACTTTTAGCACTATTACATATGCTCATCGTTTTGTTAACCGTATTTATAATTATAATAGACCCTTTGCGCTGCCTAAGGTAAAAATAATTCAAAAAACATTAAATAACCTTTCAGGATGTTACGATCCCTTTAGTGGGAATATTTTTATAGATTACTCTAATAACGATTGGTTTTTATTTTATTTACTCTTGCATGAGTTTGGGCATCACCTCCAGCACAATATGAAATCAACTTTAAATTTTAAGAGTTATTTTCATGAATCCTTTGCCAATTTTTTTGAATACACTTGCTCCAATTATATCGAAACGATTCAACCCATGTATATTGAATCTCGTTCTGTTTGGCATCATTTGGACATATATAATGGTTATAATGGGTCGTTAGGTTACCCAGAATATAAAAAATACACGGAATTTTATATTGATTTATTTGATGGGAAAGAAAGTCATGGCTTTTCACCACCATTTAATATTGGAGATAATGAAAGCCTAGAGGGTGGTGACCCATCTGACCCCAACAGCCTTGCTCATCGCCTCTTTAACGCTTTTGAAGAGGCCAATTCAATCAATAAACTACTAAATCATGTTAAAGAAGGGCTTGAACCAGCCATCCAACAACAGATCGACCATTATTGGGAGCATCTAAACATAAGAGATGAAGTAGGTTACTTAGACCCCGATCTTGTTCCACCATTTCCACCACAACTAAGACAAGTTAGAGGATTTAAATCTGAAGGTGGTATTTATGTCACAGCCAATAGAAGTGATTACTTTAGTCTTCGGTCAGTAGAAGAGCTCGACCAACTCGGCGAATTTGATGAAGGGTTAAAATCTAAAATTAATAAGTCAATTAATAAACCAACTCTTTTGAGGTTAGAGCAATTTATCGATGGTTCCTGGAAAACTTTTAAATTCTTAAATTATAAGAAAGAGCAACATGTAAGTGAGGCGGACCATGACGGTATATTTCGTATTGGAACGCTTAACGATGCTGGTGACGCCTACGGTAAACTTAATTTGGAATTAGAGATTTTACAGCAAAAATTGTAGGGTCAGCCACGTTATCGGCAGATCAATTAGGTCAATGGTATGCCAAAATAACCAATGGACCCGGTGGGCCATATACCTATAAATGGTTTATCAAGGTTGGCAATGCGCCATACCAAGAAGTTGGGATTAACAACCCAAACTTAAAATTGGAGGAATACTATGCTGAAGATTTCACTATAAAACTTGAAGTATCTTATGATGGATATCTTAGCTGTACTGTTGAAAAAGAAATACACGTCAATATTCTTCCCCTCACCGTTCAGCTACAAGCAGTTAGTGAAAGCTATGTGAACCAAACGATTACTTGCAGTGCCGAAATCCAAGGTGGTGTGAAGCCCTACCAACTTACCTGGGGGAAAAAACACGAAGGTGATATCTTCTATTTCGATATTTTTGAAGGAAAATTTTATAAAGTAAAAGGTACAGAGAATTATTATGTCCGGGTATCAGTGGAAGATAAAACGGGTAATATTGTAAATAGTGATGAACATCTTGTAGCCATAAAAGAGGGCCCTCTCGTAGCTAAAATTATTGGGTCTGAGCTGGTAAGTATGGAGAAACCCTATACTTGGCAAGCTGAAGTCTATGGAGGTACCTATCCTTATCAACAAATCTTGTGGCTTAAAAGAAAAATGGGTGAAAACAATTTTCAAATCATCCAAGAAGGAGATGAATACACTGAGCTTGTTACAGAAGACTTTGAATTAAA
>JAUIFR010000073.1 GCA_030430325.1 Bacteroidia bacterium
TGGTTCCATATTCCCAAAAGATATCCTTGGCCTTGCCCATAAACATCGTTATAAACTCCAGCTGTTGATGAAGCTGGGTCGGTTGCGGTATTTTCCAAGTAGGTATTAAGCCCCAACATAACACCATATCAAAGCCAGGTTGTTACGCGTGAGGATATTAATAGTCATACAAACAGAAATTTATCCCCAGATGGTATTGGTGCACTGGAAGTAAATAATGAAGATGGTGTTCGGTATATTTATGGCTTACCAGTGTATTCACGAAATTATAAGAACCTAAATTATGGTTTAAAAGGAGTTGATAAATACAATAATATAGAGAATAGATCTTATGTTTTTCAAAAAGATCCATTAGAAAGAACCAAGATAGGTGAGGAGCGAGATTATCCATATGCTTATTCATATTTATTAACAGAAATTTTAAGTAATGAATACATCGACCGAACACTTGATGGCCCCACAAAAGATGATTTTGGTGCATACACTAGATTTAATTATGATAAAACATATGGTGATGGTAAAAATAATTGGTTTATAGATCGAGTGCCATATAATGGCCTCAATTATAGAGTTAATTCACTCTCTGATGCAAGGGATGATTTGGGTTCAATGACACAAAGTGAGAAAGAGGTGTATTACATCCAATCCATTGAAACCAAAACACATGTAGCCATATTTACAACTGAAGATCGTGAAGATGGGTTATCGGCACCAACAGGGGAACTGGCACTTACTTCTAGTGCAAAAGGAACCAATAAACAAAAAAAAAGTTAACCCATATTGGCCTTTACCGGATTCAAGATGCTATTCAAGATAATACTACTGGACATTGGACGCCTAAGCAAGGAGTAACGGCAATACAAGAGGTAGATTTTGGTTACTGGAATGATGAAAATGACTCTGAACAACAGTTGTGCAAGGGGATTTTAAATGGATCTGGTAACAGTACTGCAAAACTGACACTAAGGTCAGTGCAATTTACCAATAGAGGCATTATCGATAAAAGCCCATATATATTTAAATACAACTACCCAGAAGCTATTGAGGGAAAAAAATATCCCACGATTTATGAATCCCTGCAGGATGAATACAATAATCTAACTGATCAAAATCCAGATTACAACAGATACCTAACAGATGGTTGGGGATTTTACCAGAAAAATGGTGCTCAGCGCCAAATCGAGATGAAGACTTGGATAGATCAAGATGTGACTGATTTTGACCCTGCAGCGTGGCATTTGAAGGTAATAGAGCTGCCTTCTGGAGGTGAAATACATGTTCAATATGAACAAAAAGATTATAGTTACGTGCAAAATAAGCCTGCTCAGGTTATGGTGAGTATAAGTTCAAAGATTGATAACCGTTATTTTTTGAATACTGATGAAATTGGTGTAAAAACATTAGAAGAAAAAAAGGCACTAGTTAAACTCATTAATGATCATTATTATAACGACTGGCGCAAAATATATTTTAAATTTTTATACAATTTATCTGGAGAAAGCCCGGCTGAAATACAAGACTGTGATGCAGAGTATATCACAGGCTATGCTAATCTAGTTGCCGCTGAGATAGATTTCAACACACAAGAAGTATATATTGAACTTCCAAATGATTATGAATACACACCTGAGAAGGTTTGTAAGGACTTTTACATCACACAGCGACGAGGTCATGTTAACAGTGATTGTAACAACCCCAAACAATATTTCACCTCAAATCAATCGGCAGAGCAAATGCTGAAATCATTTGATACTTTTAAAAATCATAGTGATCCTAATGCCTGCCAATATGTCAATTTAGAGCATTCTTATTTTAGAGTACCCACACCGATATCCAAAAAAGGGGGTGGAGTAAGAGTAAAAAGATTACTGACATATAGTTTAGGTTTAGAGTCTGATGCATTACTTTATGGAAAAGAGTATCATTATGTAACTTACGATGATGCCACAAAAACAGTGAGAAGTAGTGGGGTAGCTACAAATGAGCCTAATTCCTTTAGAGAAGAAAATGCTCTAGTGGATGCTGATATAGACAAGGCCAAAACACAAGATGCAAAAATTATTGGAGGTGATATTCAGAAAGAATTTGAAGGACCACTAGGTGAAAGCTTATTGCCCGGGCCTTCTATTGGCTATCAGCGAGTTATTGTGACCGATATTCACAAGGGCCAAACAAACCCTGGATTTACTGTTCATGAATTTAATACGGCAAAAGATTACCCCATGCAGCATGCCTATAGCAAAATGGATCGAGCACCGTATATTGACAATGGTACGGATGATATCTTCAATGTACATATGGAAGATAACCAAAAAGTAGCTCAAGGGTTTGTATTTAAGTTAAATGATATGCATGGCAAACCTAAAAGTAATCATACCTATAGTGGAATAATCACTTCAGAAGAAGATTTAGGAAGTTTAAATGGTATGGTAGCTAGCCTTTCTACATCATATGAATACTATCCTTTCAGTCAACCTATACCTGTTATGGATAATTATACAGGTACTTTAGTATCGGAATTTATTGGAAAAGATATGGAGATAAACGTGGCTCATAAAGCTATAGAGGATCATGTTGTAGATCACAACATTGAGATGGACTATACCATGTCTGCTTGGGGACCATTTTTAATACCATTAATTACTGCAATTCCAACTACATTAACCAGGTTCAATGATTATTTCTGCCATGTAACTTCAAAAGTGATTCATTATCCATCATTTGTTAAAAGAACCATTACTTATAAGGATGGGATCAAGCATATTGCAGAAAATCAGGCATTTGATAAATATACGGGACGACCAGTACTAGTTAAAAGTTATGATGAGTATACGGGTGCATTTCTCAAACAACAAATTCCAGCTAGTTGGGAGTATGAAAGTATGCGAAACAAATCTATCAATGAAGGTAAGCGATTTTCTAACCTATTAAATTACTTTCAAGATGGAGAGGTTGAGTACTTGAGCATCAATGGAAACGATGCAATAGTATGCGAAAATATTGATTTTTTCTATAAGGGAGATGTTTTAGATCTAGGAAGTGGTCATGTTTATCATGTGTTAGATGTTAACAAAGGCGCTAATCAAATTAAAATAACAAAAAGTCAATTGCATAATGGGGGGAACCCGGGAGCCATCATTAATGAGGCTACTATACTTCGCTCTGGCCTTCGCAATGAACTGAAAGCCGCTGTTGGAGATATTGTATTTCATAGTGAAGACGAGAATTTCTCAAAACCTGTAATTACAGAAGCAGAAAAGCTTGAGACCTCATCTTTTACGAATGACCTAAATGTGGCGCTTCAAGAAGCCAATCAGCAAAATGGAACGCTATCATTATTATCAGGAGTGTATAATTTGATGGATGTAGCTGCATTTGCAAATGAAATAAACTTTGAATGCCCAGGTGACCTGACTAATAAAAATATTAAGGATGTTCTGTTTAACTATGAAAAATTTGTAAATGAGGGTAATCTAGAGCTCAACTTAGTGAGTTTCTGGATCGAATGTGATGACAATCAATGGGAAAAAGTAGAAGCAATCGGTAATTAAATTAATAAACAAATTTAGCTAATATCATTCAAAAATGAAATTATTTTGAATATAATTTGCCGAAATTGTTTAATAAGAAAATAAAAAAATTTAAGATGAAGTATATATTCCAGACCATAATTTTAATACAATGCATTGCATTTAGCAATGTAGTAATGGCCGACTGGGGTTGTAACCTTGTTGTCAATCCGTATTTTGAAACAGAGCAAATTGAAAGCTGTTCAGTCTGTAATACTGAATGTTATTTGAATGTATATGAAGATTGCTTTGATGGGTGGATAAATGGAAATAGTGACCCAACTGTGAAAAAAAATAACGGTGCATTTATTGACATTGCCATATGGGCTAAGAAAAATGACCCAAGCTCGGAGGGTTATATCGGTACTTTCAGCAAACCACTTGTGGTAGGAAAAACATATAAATTAAGCTTTCAGTATAAGGCTGATAATCCAAATGAGCCACATGAAGGTGTAAATAAGGCCAAGGTTCAATTATCTACACTCCCTGAGTTTCAAGTTGATTATAATAATGGAATATTAAATTACATTGGGGCACAAAAAGCAGATAAGACATTCAATATTATTGATGTAGATCAATCATACAATTGGCATTCATTCGAGGAACCTTTTGTTGCAGATATTCCAGTTAATTATATTATATTTTCCATGTCGCCTGATATAGATGATGAGTTCCATATCTTAAGAGTAAAAAATATTCAATTAGTGGAGCAAGATCCCCCAGTGCCAGCCATTACTCCCCAAGGCCCTATTTCAGTATGTTCTTACGATTATCCAAATGGCTATACACTTACGGCCACTCCAGGTGCTGAGAAATACCATTGGTATATGAATGGACAGCCATATAAATTAATAGAAGGAAGTAATGTATTTAATAGTATTACAATTGGAAACCCTACTTTTAAGGTTATGTCTTATAAAGATGGGTGTTGGTCAGGTTTTTCAAATGAGGTAACCGTTAATCAAAAGGCAGGCCCACTGAATTATATAACGGTCAATGGAGCCATGAATGATACTGAAATCACCGTTTGTCATGATGAGCAAGTAACACTCAAAGGACATGAGAATGCAAATTACACGTATCAATGGTATCGCGATGGTGGGCAAATGAATGGTGAAACAAGTGATGAATTAGTCTTAAATGATCCAAGTCAATCAGATAAATATAAGCTTCAAGTTTCTTATCAAGGTTGTGATGAATTTACCATAGAAGTAGATGTTACCATACTACCTATATTTACAGTAACTGGTCAGCTGAGTGATAATTTATTAGAAGCTGACGTTGAGGTATTAACCGCATCAATTGACCCTGTTCCTAATATGGCATTTGTTCGTTTCCATTGGGGAGATGGGACAAGCACTGTTACCGCACAAAATCAGGCTACTAAAATTTATGATGACCCAGGCCAATATACGGTGACGGTTGAAGTTTATACAGAGAATACATGCCTTGGGATAGCAGAGTTAGGTCAAGTAACAGTTGTCGGCCCTTTGTGTAATTGGAAAATTCCACTCAATATGAATGGTTCGTTTAAAAAAGACAAAGCTACCGGACTCATTGTTTGGGAAGATAATAATTGTAATAAAACCTATTTCATGCCTTGTATTAAAGAAAATGGATCGGCATTTAATTGGCCAAAAGTGGTTTCCGTTTCAGCTAATACGCTTGATGATAAGTGGGCATATGAAGATGAGGATTATGAGTATCAAGGTGTGGAAACACCAGCTGAGGCGAATGACTTTGAGCGTGGAAAATTAGGCAAATGGAGGCCTCACCAAAGCTTTGCTTATAAAACAGAAATTGACAATGAAAACGCTCCAGCCATTGCAGGTACCTATAATCTTGATTTATTCAATTGGGTATTTCCTGAATCGAATAATTCAACTAAATGGATCAAAACATCTTTAGTAGAAAAGTACTCACCAGATGGAAATATGCTTCAAGAATTAAATGCCTTAGAAATTCCTAGCACAGCCCAATTTGGCTATAACCAGTATTTGCCTATAATTATAGCCACCAATGCTAGTGAAGATGAAGTCTACTTCGAAAGCTTTGAGATGCTATATGGAGATGCTCCTGATCAAACATTGGAATATGGTTTTCCCTATAATGAGACCGAGATTGATATGCACAACTATCCCTTATGCCATGCAGGAAATAAAGGGGTTGAATTAGAAAAGAATCAACAATTCACCATGCCAAGCTTTACATTAACCGAACATATATCTTCTAAAGGAATAATCGTAAAAATGTGGGTCCAAGTTATTAATGAATTTTTGGATGAATTAAGTGATGAACTTTATGTAAAAGTTAAAGTTGGTAATAACATGCAAGCTCAGAAATTTCCGGCCAAAGTAATCGCAAATGTGGGGTATTGGTCGTTGGTGGAGTTCTATGTGGATGACTTTGGGGCCTGTCAGGCAGGTGGTGAGTTTAGGCCTGTATTATTTTATGATAACATCTATTTACAACTTGATGATGTAATTGTTAAGCCTTCAGACGCCAAGACCAATACATTTGTATACGATACCGAAACTCATCGACTGGTTGCTCAATTTGATGACCAACACTTCGGTGTATATTTTCAATATGACGCGGAAGGAAAGCTAATACGTAAATCTTTAGAGACCGAAAGAGGCTTAAAAACCATACAAGAGACCCATTACCATGTGCCTGATAAGGAAAATTAAATTGTATAATTTTAAGATTTTTTATTAAAAAAATACAATAATCAATACTTAATACCATGTTTTTATAATTTTTTCAAGAATATTTTCTTGAAAAGATACAAGAGTATTTTGATTAATGACTATTAATACTGTAGAAATATGTTGTATAAATTATTTCCATTTAAGTTAATTGTTTTGTTCCTAATAATTGGGCAAACTAAATTAATGGCAGTTGGAACTTGCCCAGGGGTTACCAATGTCAAATTCCATGATAATGCTCAACTTATATGTGGCCCTTCCAATATCATTCAGGGTCAAACGGAATCTTTTCAATTATGTATTGGGGAGCCAATGCCTCCAGGAGAACCTATACCTGGTGAAGTGCAGGCTACTTATTATCATTGGTATTTAGACAATCAACTTATACAAGAAGTACAGGTAAGTGGGAATAATTATTTAAACCCTGTTCAAATCCCGTTTAATGTGCCATTAGGTAATCATATCGTTAAATGTGTTGCCGTATATAAGGCTAAAAGCTGTCAATCAGAAGGAGAAGAACGCACACTTAACGTAACGGTAGGCAGTGAATGTTTTATTTTAGAGGGTGGTGCAAATATCCAAGCGCCGCAAAGCGTTTGGGTTGGTGAGACACATGAAATACATATTGGCAATATACAAGATGCGCCAAGTCTAACTTGGAATACACCTACAGGGGTTACCATTGATCCCAATCCACCTGTTGGCCCAACCATCAATGTAACATTTAATGAAGCTGGAAATTATATTTTTACTGCCACACCTGTCAACCAAAACTGTGACCCGATTGATGTTCCAATTACAGCATGTGATCAAAACGTATCGCTCACGTTATCAGAAAATTTACCCCTCGAAAATGGGATTTATAATTTATGTGGGTTTCAAGAGTTTGAAGTTACACTCAATGGAGCAGCTAACCCAAATGATTATCTGTGGGTGGCTCCAATGGATCTTATAACAATTCAAACACCAACCACACTTACCATTAATGCGAATCAGCAGATTGACTTTGAAGTGAAGGCTCAAAGCCTTGTAAGTGGTTGTCAGGATTTAACCATGGATTTTAGTGTCAAACCAGCATATAGTGGAGGTACTATTACCAATGTGCTGGGTAATAGAGTCATTTGTGAAGGCGATTATTGGCAGCATGTAACCTATGTGGCCCAAGGAGAAGGTAACATAGACAAGTATCATTGGGATATACCTGTAAATATTGAGGCCGTCCTCTCAAATGGTTTACAAAACGTTGGTAAATTTCAATTTATTTCAGATGGAACGTTTCCTGTCACAGTTACTCCTGAATATAATGGATGCCTGGGCGAGCCTTATTCCTTTACAATAGTGAAGAATTCCTCCAAGGTACAATTTATTGAAAAGGATCATACAGCATTGGAATTGGGTGATCCTATGAATTTATACCTAAATGCCTGTGATGAAATTGAAGCAAATTGTTATGAAGACAGAAACCTTAAAAAAGTAAAATTACATGCAATTCTTGATTTAGGCGATATTTATAATGGTGGAATTGCGGTAGATCAAAATGATCCCAAATACTTTGAGACCACTATTTCATTAGAGATTACAGGAAATTATTATAATATAGATCCCTACTTAAATATTCCATATACTTCTACCGTAGATTTAGATATAACCAATAATAAGCCAACTCATTATTTTTACGTTGAGTTTGAAGATAATAATATTGATAATCTTAGGAATTTTGAGGTTAAGATATTGAACTATAATTTATTAGGAAGTGTTGGTGATCAGGTACGGTTTAGGTTTTTTTATGAGGAAGAGTTTGAAATTTGGGGAAATAAGTTTGAAGTATCAAACATCGCTGGGCTGAATCTGGATCAGTGGACTTCTACCTTTACTTGGGAGGGTGGCTGTAAAAATGGAGGCTCAAGTTTTGATTTTCAAAAACCGAGTGCTTATGAAGTTCAGTATACCAGAGTATATGAAACGCAGGACCTCAATTGGATTATGACGGACTATAAGCATCCGGCCTGGCGAACAGCTAGTACTATAATTACTGCAGATGAAGAACCCAAGCTAGACATTGTACTCGGAGAGGGTACAGGGCAATATGCTATGCGTATTAGGCCTTTAGGACATATGCCGGATGGTTATGCCAACCCACTTAGCTATGGAAGTTGGACCTATCATTCATTTACCTATACTCAGCCAGATGCAGATAAAAACTGGATTTATAGTAGGGTATTTGCCGAAGAGAACAAGCAAGGAGAGCAACTTACCTATGCTACTGGTTTAATGCAAGCTATACAGACCCAAGGCAGAATAAGAAGCAACCAGCGTGTTGTGGCCAGTCAAACGATACATGACTATGTTGGCCGACCTGTGGTAAAAAGTTTACCTATACCAATAAATGATCAAAATTACGGGGAGTTTGGCTATCGTTCCGGATTACTTAAGAATGGTACTAAATCATATGGTCCTCAGCATTTTGATGCAGATGGAAAAATTTTCATACCCGATGAGGCGAGTGATTTAACAGGCTATTATAGTGGGGAAGATAAAGTTATCAACCCGGGTGTTCCTAACGCCGAGGGATATCCATATATACGAACATTATATAAAAATGATGGAAGTGGGCAAGTATATAAGCAGTCAGGGGTCGGTTCCATGCACTCCTTAAAAGGTGGTAAAGTATTAAGCACCTACTTTGGTGGAGTGGGTCAAGCAGAGCTTGATCGAATATTTGGAAATGATGCACCTAGCGCAAGTGATGTGCAAAAAGTAGCTCAAGTAGATCAAAATGGTACCGCATCGGTATCAATTATTGATAAGGCTGGTAAAACAATTGCAACGGCCCTTTCGAAATCAGGCCCAGGTGCGCTAGAAAAGTTGGATAGTGAAGAAAGTCAGCAAATTGTTGAGTTTTATAACCAGAATATTCCTTTTGGGAATTGGGCTTATACCTCGTCCAAATCTTTACTATTTACAAGTCCTAGAACGGTAACGATTAGTTATAGCTTAAGCCCACAGGCTATAGAAGCTATGTGTAACACCACTTGTAAGACATGTGATTATAAAGTTACTTTTTATAAGCATGATATTGATAATCCGGAACTATCCGAGCAGATTGGAGAGCATATCATAAGCCCAACAAGCTGCGAAAATCCTCCACAGCCTTTTGAAGATATAGTTGTAAACTTAGATGCTGGGAGCTACAAGATCGAAAAAAGAATAGAAACAGCCACAATTAATCCGAATTCGGAGGTTTTATACTTGAGCGAATACTTGGATGAACTCAAAACACAGTTGAATCAACAAATAGATCCCATTTTAACTGTTGCTTTTGGTGAGCTCGAAAATGGCCCGGATGCATTTTATAATTTCTTAGAGCAGAGCGGATTTATATTAGAAGAAGATGCACAAGGCAATAAATATTATAATGTGGAGTTTGCTTGTAATGAATATGCACAAATTCCGTTCATTGAAGCATGTCCTTCCTTAGAGCCATGTGATGAAACGGCTAATTTTGAACAATACTTTGTCGATTATTGGACTAATAATGGATATTCTGAATACACTGGTACGACTAATATAGAGGGTACAAACTATTTAACTTGCATGTTGCCAGATCAATTTTTACCAGGTGAGCTAAATTCCATGTTGCACAATCTGAAAAGTGAGAATTATATTGACTGTGAAACATTATGGGGAGCTTGGCGTAGTTTTACTCAATCCTACCATAGTAGTTTTACTAATGATTTTGATATCAATGAATTAGAGATACCAGAAGATATGCCACCTGAGGCTAAAATACCAGATGTATTAGCAGAATACAGCTTTATTCCAATGGATCAATTGTTTCATCGTATTGGAACGAATATAGAGCTTGGTGAAGACCTGTTTCAACAAATGCAACATGGTCTTAAGTTTGAGAGTATTTATACATCTAAGGCAGAAGAGCAAATGTCCATTGCATATAAGCAATTTTACTTTAACATTAATGATGACAAAGCTGGAGCCATCATGAAGAGCTGCATGGATGAGCTATTTCAAACACATGGTGTACCTATACCTGAAGATAATAATGGATATGTAAGCAATTTTTCACTACTACCAGAATATGCCAGAAATCATGCTTATCATTGCATAAGGCAGGGAATAGAAAACAGTCCACTCACAGAAGAGGAAGCCCAAGGTATGTTTGAGCTTGCCAAATTTAAGGCAAAAAAATTCTGCGAATATCGAACCGAAGAGTTTAAGCAAGCTATTATCAATAGTATGGTTCAGCAGGATCCGACATTAAAAATTGAGAATTATCATGTGTATTTTGATGAGGGTCAATCGAAGTATTATGGTATGTTTATAGATGGTTTTAATCACGATGATTTTGATATTAGTGAGTGTGAAATTAGTGAGTTGACCCATGCTGTAGTAGAAAATTGTTATACTTATACGGATTTAACACTTATTGGGAATTTTCCTGATTTTCAGTTAGGTACGCAAGAACAAATCGAAAATTTGGTAAAAGTACTCACCTTTGATTTTGAACTCAGTGTCAATACAGGAGATGTTTCTTGCCAGGCAGGTGAAGATAAAATATTAGTTAGTCAGCAGCTCAATAATCAGTTAAATAAAATATATGCACCTGTAAATAATAATGTAGCTCCTGAATTTGGAATAGAATTCGCAAGCAATAGCAAATATATTGCAGTATTAAGCAAAACGGATCCATCTGGTGGTACAAATTATATTTATATCTACAAAAAAATGGGTTATAACAGCTGGGTGTATCATCAGACACTAGAATATGAACTTCTTCCAGGTGAAGCTGCTCCGCAAATAGATATGTCTGAGGATTTGTTAGTACTTTCATCTAAATATCTAATTGACTCTAGCCCTGAATATACAACATTTGGTATTGGTTATTATTTAGAAGGGGATCAATGGAGCTATATTGATAAGTTAAGCTGGGGTGGTGAGAATTGGGCTTTTCCAGAAGATATTGAGTATAATGTACGTGTTTCAAAGTTTAATAATAATGTTTGTGTAACAAATATTAAATTTTCACCAAACTATAATATTAATGGTATAAATTTATTTAGCTTTAGTCCAAATAGTAATGAAAAATTTTCCAAAGTAGGTTACGGGGCTATATCTAACCAAGAAAAACACTATTTAAAAAATACTGCCATAGAATTCTTGGATAATAGTTTATTTCTTGGAACTTATGAGCTTGTAGGTAATAGTTATCAAGGTAAAGTAAGAGAATTTAAGCATTTGGGTGAATTATTATCATTATATACCACAATTGATGCCAAAGAAGACCCTGTATCTTTATTTGGGAAAACCATAAGAGAGGATAATGGGTATATCTTAGTGGCTGCTCCTGCAAGTGAAAATGGAGTAAATAATGGTGAAAAAAGTTATCTACAAGTATATAAGAAAAATGGTGACCAATTAGACTTACTTGATGAAATCATATCAGATCATTGGTGGTTTGGAGAAGATGTAGATTTTGTAGATGGGCGAATTATTGTAGGAATTCCAGATAAAAATAATCAGATTCCAGGTCATCCGCGAGTTATCATTTATGAAAATGATGGAAATGATAAGTTTTTTACAAACATAATCCGAACGTACAACCAAGGTACGGAATATTTTGGAAGTAAAGTCGCTACTGAAAATGACTTCTTTGTAATATCAGATCATTTGGATGATAATATTAATGGAGTAGATGCTGGTGCACTTTATGTAAGTGGATTTTGTACCATTCCTATTACGCGTACAATCTGCTTCAAATTTACTGATGAGCAAATACAAGAGGAATTACCAGAAGAGTTTATACCGTATCTTGAATCTCCGATCGTAAGCTGTGAGGATGAAATTAAAAAAATTATCAAACATAGCTTGATTACCGAAAAGCAAAAAATAATTGATAAAAAGCAAGATGAATACAAGGCAAATTACCGTCAGAATTGCTACCTCAATTTCAGTGATAATACCCAACTCACTTATCAGACAGGCCTTTATCATTTTACACTTTTTTACTACGATAGAGCAGGAAATTTGGTAAAAACCGTACCACCCAAAGGAGTGAATCTGCAAGATCCAAATAATCACACCTTAGCGACTACCTATGAATACAATAGCTTAGGTCAGCTTAAAGCTCAGGAGTCGCCAGACGATGGTAAAACCAATTTTGCTTATGATGATTTAGGTAGGCTTCGTTTTTCTCAAAATGCAAAGCAAGAGGTGCAACAAAGATATTCCTATACCAAATATGACGAATTTGGCCGTGTGGTGGAGGCAGGTGAAAGTAATGAATTGATTCAGGACTATGGGTTTATGGGTAAAGTAAATGATAATACTTTCCCCACTACAGGAACCTACCGGGCCATTACAGTTTATACTCAAAAAGCTCCCATCGCTTATTTGGATGGAAGTGAGCAGCACTACTTGCAAAATAGAATAAGTTATTCCTATTTGGATGAGGATGGGGATACACAAACTACGGAAGATCAATTTGCTACTTATTATAGCTACGACGCCCACGGCAACGTTGAGTGGATGGCCGAAAATATACCTGGACTAGGTACGAAATATATTCGTTATGAGTATGATTTAATAAGTGGTAATGTGAAAAAGGTAGCCATTAATGAAGGCATGAAGGATCAATTCTTTCAAAAATATGTTTATGATGAAGAGAACCGTTTGACTCAGGTTTATACGTCAATTGATCAAATTGTCTGGGATCAAGACGCAAATTATGAATACTATGAACACGGTCCATTAAAAAGGACGGTGCTTGGTCAAGATCAAGTACAAGGCATAGACTATACATATACAACTCATGGTTGGCTTAAGGCCATCAATCATCAAGAATTAGCAAGTGGTAATGATCCAGGTGGGGATGGCCAGGCAGGTACAACTGTAGCTACCGATGCATTTGGTATGGCCTTGACCTATTATAACGGAGATTATAAACGCATGGGATCACACTTTGAAAATGGAACACAAAATCTACCCACACTGGCAGGTAGAGATTTATACAATGGAAATATAGCTGCTTGGTCAACTCAAACTATGCCTACAGATAACCCTGATGATCATTTTGATCAGCTTACGGGTCAGCAATTTGTGTATGATGAGTTAAACCGCATCAAAGAAAGTCATTTCCTTTCGTATGAAGGAAATAATTATGTGGAACATCAAGCCTATAGCAGTGATTATAGCTATGATCCGAATGGCAACTTAAAATCATTAAATAGGTATGCAAGGGATAGCCAAAACAATACAGTACATATTGATCAGCTACAGTATGAATATTATCCAAATAATAATAGACTGAGCTATGTAGATGATGCACAAGGTAAGAAGTTTGAAGAGGATTTGGGGGGGCAAGAAGCTGAGAATTATGTTTATGATAATATTGGGAATTTGATAAGTAATGAAGCTGAAAGCATTACTAGTATAGATTGGACACCATTAAACAAAATCTCAAAAATCCATAAAAATAATGAAACAATTTCATACTATTATAACTCTAAAGGAAATAGAGTTAAAAAAATAATAGACAATGGTCAAGGGCAGATAATAACAGAGTTTTATACTTATAGTGCTAGTGAAGATATCATATCCATTTATTCAATTTCTAATAATGTTATAAAGTTAGAAGAACACTTAATATATGGAATAGGACGCTTTGGAAAAAGCAAGTTCATAAATAAGATTATAGATGGTTTGCCAAATGAAAATAGTGTAACCTACTCAAGGTCATTAGGATTAAAAAACTATGAATTAATGGATCATTTGCAAAATGTCAGGGCAGTAATCACAGATCAAAAAGATTATATAGTTATAAATAATCAAAAGATTTATAAACCTGACCATGAAAGCAATCACCATTATTATCCTTTTGGAATGAAGATGCTTGGAAGAGAAATAATAGCTGAAAATTATAGATTCGGTTTTAACGGAAAAGAAAAAGATAATGAGATATATGGATACGAAAATGACTATAACTATGGTGAACGAAACTATGATCCTAGAATCGCAAAGTGGATGAATGTTGACCCCATGTTTAAATCATACCCTCAAGCAAGTCCATATAATTTTGCATTAAATTCACCTATTCAAGCAGTTGACCCTGATGGTAATCTAGTAATTTTTGTTAATGGGTTGATGCTAGATCATGCATTGGCAAGTGACAATAGACAGCTTGCTGATATTGATCCTGACCCCAAAATGGTTGTTTTATCAAGCGCAGGATATAGACCATACCCTACATATGAAATTTCAGATGTTAGTATAGGGGATGATGGAGGCAAAGCAGGGCCGCTATATTTGGGTAAAGTTTTTTCATATTGGGGTGATATGGACAATGAATTTAATAAGGCTTTAAAGGATGATAAAAATGTTTATGTAGATGGATCCGATCATACTAATTCTAGTGCATTTGATCGATATAAAGCTGGTTTAGATAGTGGCGTTGAACTTATAAAAAAAATTGTTAATGGTGAAATTGAACTTTGTGAAGATGAGACAATTAAAATTGTAGCACATAGTCAAGGAGGTGCTCATGCTGCAGGAATGGCTTACATTTTAAACTGGGCATATAAAAATGGAATTATCAAGAATGCTACATCAATGATTTATTATATAGCTCCACATGAACCTACTGAGTTTGAAACACCTGAAGGAATCTTTTCTGTTCAATATTCAAGAAAGAGTGATTTAATTTCATCGACTGGGATTGTAGCAAATGGCCCCCAATTTATTGCAGGATATTCCAGATATGGTAAGATTAAAGGAGTTACTGAGTTTGTGCAAATGCCTGATATTACTGGACTTGGCACTGGTCTATTAGGTCTAAGAGGAGGTCATAACGTCAGTACATTTATAGGAATCTTTAGACGCCCATCATTTATTTTTGGAGCAGTTACCTCAGAAATACCCTTGGGAATAAGGCCTAATGGCAGTAATTTTTCTATATTAAAGAAGCCTGGTTTGACTATTTCTAAAAAATATAAGCATCAATAATTCTAACCCCCAGCTCACCCGCAATTGCATAATGCATAATGCGGGTGTAATCTATACCGGCATTTTTAATGCCAAAATAGACGTAAAGCATACTAGCACAGGTTCGGGGAACCTGTGCTTTTTTTCAACAAATTCTGCAAAAATCATTCAAATATTTTATTTATTTTGGTATAATGGACAAAAATCAGGCTTCTAAAAAGTGAAGTTGTTTTAATGGA
>JAUIFR010000074.1 GCA_030430325.1 Bacteroidia bacterium
TGCAGCGTAGGGGCATAGGGTGGTGAATAATGCGGGTTAAGCTAAAATTACATCAAAAAAAGAAGAGCAGTCAAGTTAAATTAACCGCTCGTATTAATAGTTGAATGTCTTCCACCATTTATAATTCCATTACAAATTGGAATTTATTTTTTAGTAAAAGTAGTGCCTTCATCGTCCCTAATCGTAGTGGGAGATGTTACTGTATAGATCATGCTGTATGATGATCCTTGAATTGATACAGTAATGATATCTTCTTCTTTTACCCAAGAATAACTAACCGACTCATATATCGTATTACTACACCCAGATGAGTAGTAAGTAGTGCCGATCTTCATGATGTTGGGGTCTTCACTAAAGCGTAAACGGGTACTTTCTTGTATCTGATCACCAATAGGCGCTGTCTCCCAATTACCAACAATATCAAATACAGCGGGAGCCGGCTCTTCTGATTTTGATTTACAACTATAAAATAGATTTGCCATACAGCAAATAGCCAATACACTAAAAATGATTTTTTTCATAATAATTGATTTAAAGTAATTAATTAAACATTACTTTTTAATAACAAGAAAAGCCAAAATGTTACCCCAAAACAATCAATTTTTAAAAAAAAATGGCTCATTTACATTTAAATACTAGCTATTTATAATTATATTTTAGTAATTTTTAAAATTTCAATATTTACTGAAATTTCAATATTTTGTAAAATTATACTATCTTTTAGGTTAAATCTATACTCAATCAAAAAGGCATTGGTTCAGAAAACCAATGCCTTTGCATTTTATTATTACTCAATCTTATCATTTATAGTTTTAACCCAATAAGTGTTATATCATCTCTTTGGTTTGCACCTCGCTGATGCTGCTTTAGCCGTTGCTGCATTGATTTTAGTTGCTCCTCTCCTGACAACCCAGATACCTTAGTTAGTAATTCTTTGAGATTTTTAGTTCCAAATTTTCTGCGCTCCATGTTATTCTGGTCTGCGAAACCATCCGTGGTTAGATAAACATTTGTCCCCTTGCTTACATTTATTTCCTGGCTCGTAAAGCGTTTGTCATTCTCTTTAATTCCCCCAATTGACTTACGATCACCTTCAATTACTTCTAACTTCTCCGTTCGACTATTAAATACGTATAGCGGACGTTTAGCTCCAGTAAAAGACAATTTAAATCCATCACCTTCTTGCTCTATACAACATAAACACATATCCATGCCATCATTATTTTTTTTCTCGCTCTGTCTTAATGATTCACGCACTCTTCTATTTAGTTCCTCCAATATTTCGTCTGTTTTTGTAATTCGCTTTTGGTTCACAATCTCGTTAAGTAATGTATTACCAATCATGGACATGAATGCCCCAGGCACTCCATGACCCGTACAATCAACTGCTGCGATGATGGTTTTAGGTGGTGTAGTATCGCCATTGATATGACTGTACCAATAAAAATCACCACTTACCACATCTTTTGGTTTATATAACACAAACGCATCTTCAAAATAGCTCTTCATTTTGCCTAAATCAGGTAGTACCGCCTGCTGGATGGTCTTAGCATAAGCAATACTACTAGTAATATGCTCATTTTTCAGACTAATTTCATTATTAGCTTCTTGCAGTGTATTTGCTTGCTTTTCAAGCTTAAGTTTTTGCGCTTCCACCTCAGCAGTACGCTCTTCCACCTTTGCTTCTAGATTTTCATACAAAAAGGCATTCTCTAGTGAAATAGCCAACTGAGAACTCAACATATTGAGTACCTCCAGCCGATCTTTGGTAAACGCTCCTGTTGTTAAGTTATTTTCAAGATAAACTACACCTTTGAGCTCACCTTTATTTATAATTGGGAAACAGAGAATTGATTTAGGTGTTTTTTTAGAAATATAATCATCTGTGCTATAATTCGAGCTCATGGCATCATCAAGCACGATGATTTCATTAGAACGCTGTACATAATGCACCATCGCTAAAGACAACTTCTCACTTTCATCAAGTTTCTCATTCATATTGGTTTGAAGATCTTCATCTGTACTCCACTGGGCCTGCACTAGCAGTTCACCTTCTCGGTTTTCAACTAGTACACCATAATCTGCTCCAGCATTTTCAATGAGTATCTGCATCATTTTACCCATCAACTTCTCTAGCTTAATCTCTCCTGAAAGTGTTTGAGATGCTTTAATAACTGTACTTAGATCTAATTGATTACCAACTGAATCGCTTGCAGTATTATTACTAAGTGAAGTAAAATACTGAGGGAATTCTTCTTGCAATTGCTCTAATTTGCCAAATGCCTCCCAACTCTTGTAAGCTTTAAAAGCCTCTTGCATAAAATACTTCCCCTTTTCTTCTTGATTTTGAGTCAAATAATAATTTCCCTTAAGCTCTAATGCTAGGGCATAATCATTCTGATACTTATGTTCTTTTGACTTTTCAATCGCCTGATCAAATAGTTGTATTACTTTTTCAACAGGGCTTGTTTGCTGCTTAAAAAGCGCCTCGGCCAATAGTGCTTTATGCTCAAAATTCATTGGGCCAAATTTAGTATGGTTCTTCAATTTTTTGATGTGTTTTTTGCAGAGCTTTTTCGCCTTACTTTTATATTTGGATGGCAATTCAGGTAGTGCCAATGATAAAGCTATCGTACTATAATAATACATTAGCGGCATTTCAACTATTCCTACTCCATAATCAATATAATCCTGAATCTCAAAACTGAACTTGGCGGCATTATTAAACTTTTTATAATATATATTCAATATTAATTTATGTAAAATTAAGAAGTATATCCCTAAATTATCCCATTGTTCTTCTTGACGTGGTCGCGCAATTTTTTCATCATACATCGTACCTGACAATATTTTAAACACCTTGGGTCGATTTTGCATATAGAATATTGTTTGATCACAAGTCGTAGACCAAATAGAAGTAGCATCCTGCTTCAATTGATCAATAGCAAGCGTTGTATTTTGAGCCTTTGCAAACAAATCAGTTAAATTTTCCCCAGCAAAGAACCCATAAAAAGTTGTCCTAAAATAATTTAACCCAGCATACTCTATATCTCCAGATTCTAGTCCATTTTTAAAACCCATTAAATGAACTGATTTATCAACACGCATCGGTGTATTGTAAAATGTACTAAATGAAATATGTAAGAATTGAGCTCTACCTAAAAGACTCTTTTCACCATGTTTGAGTTGAAAATTCATACCTAATTCTCCAAATGATATGCCTGATGGAATATCCTCTAATTTACCCCCAACTAACGCCGCATAAACCAAGTAACCAATACCCGATAAAGGAGAGTTTCCATGTTTAACTGAAAGTACGAACATTTTTATGATGACTAATGGAAATAAGTTCATATTTGCAATATAGGCCGGGTTGATCATTCGAGCCAATATTGGAAGTGCTGCAATGGTATTTGGGTTAGTCATTTCCGGAAGGTCCATTAATGATTCCGGTGTTTTTCCAATCATTAGTAGTTTTGATCGAACAACACCCAATAGAATATGAGGTAATTTTGGTTTTTTTGGAAATTTAACACCAAGTTCCGCCAATATTTCGATCCCAGTTACTAATGAATTTTCTAACTCTTGTTTTGATATCTGCATAGTCATCTTTAAATCATAGGCAAATACTTTATCTAATGTAGAATTGGCATTTTTTAATATTTGCTGAATACGATCGGTTGCTTGCTCTTGATCTCCATTCAAAAAATAACTTTCCGCAAGAAGGTTATTTGTTTCAAGGGCTCTATCATAGTTGACTTGCCAAAGGTTTGACCTAAGATTTAATGAAGTTTCAAAATAATTTATTGCTGAAGAATATGCTGCCGACTCACGAGCTTTATTCCCTGCTTCCAAATTCAACAGTAATAATTGATCTTTCTCTGCTTCATCACTAATAAATTCTATTCCTCTATTCCATTGATTTACAATATCAAACACATGATCTTCCCATTCATTCTCATTTACTTTAAAAAGAAGTTTACCAATTTGATAATGTATAGGATCACGGTTTTCTTCTTCAATCAACTGATAAGCAGATTGTTGTACTCTATCGTGAATAAATGCATAAATAATGGTTTCGGCATCTAAGTCATTTGTTTCTACTAGTTTATAATTGTCGTTAACCGGTAAAATCAAACCCTCTGTCACTGCCTGCCAAAGCTGTTTTGCTGTCTGTACAGGTGTTTGCTCAGATATCACAGATAATGTTTTTAAGTCAAACCTATTACCTATACAAGATGCATTTTTGAGTACTTTAAGTGATGCCTCGGGTAATTTACTAACTTTGGTAGTCATAAGCTCTACCACATTATCGGTAATATTAAGCCCCGTAATCTGGTCCATATCCCAAGTCCATCTCTTTGCCGTATGATCAAAAGTAATATGGGATTCTTCATAAAGGGACTTTAGAAATTGATTTACGAAAAACGCATTTCCTTCTGTTTTTTGATGAATCAGCTTACTTAATTCTAAGGAGCGCTTAGGGTCAGTAATTAAAGTCTCACTCACTAGTTCATTAATATGTTCTAAACTCAAATTGTTAATTTTAAGCTTATCAATTTCTCTGTGCTTTTCTATTTCATTAACTGTAAGAATAAACGGATGACTTTCATTTACCTCATTATCTCTAAATGCTCCTATTAATAACAAGTAGTTTATTCCATCATTAGACATCAAGCCTTGAATCAAATTTAGTGATGCTTGATCGGCCCATTGCAAGTCATCTATAAATAATACGAGTGGATGCCTTTCATCAGCTATGGCTTGCACAAAACTTTGAAAAACATAATTAAATCGGTTTTGTGCCTCTGCACCACTTAGTGGGCTTACTTCTGGTTGTTCACCAATTACTAGCTCCAAACTTGGTATTAGCTCAGTAATTACTTTACCTAAATCACCTACTGCAGATAAAATTCTTGATTTCCAATCTGATAGCTGCTCCTCGCTCTCCATTAATAATAAATCAATAAAATCTTTAAATGCCTGAATAATAGCATAATATGGTATATTTCGCTGATATTGATCAAATTTTCCATCAATAAAATAACCCCTTTTGCCAGTAATTGGTTTATGAATCTCATAAACCAATGCTGATTTACCCGTACCAGAATACCCACCTACCATTACCATTAAATTACTACCCGTACAAATTTTATCAAAGGCCCCTAATAATACTTCCACTTCAGCATTCCTTCCATAGAGTTTCTCCGGAATTGAAAATATGCCTGCAAAGTCCTCTTTACCTAGATCAAACTCTATAATTTCTCCCTGACTTAAATTCTTTAATGACAACTCAAGATCATGTTGTAAACCCAAGGCAGATTGATATCGCCCTTCTGCATTTTTTACTAACATTTTAGCAATTATCTTGCTCAATTGGGCTGGAATTTCATTATTTAATTTGTGAATTGGCACAGGTGCTTTTGCCATATGAGCATGAATTAATTCCATGGCATCCTCACTTTCAAAAGGCAACTTACTGGTTAGGATTTTGTAAAATGTAACCCCTAAGGAATATATATCTGTACGATGGTCAACAACGCGATTCATCCGTCCTGTTTGCTCAGGAGAAATATGGGTAAGGGTACCCTCTAATTTTTCTGGATTACCCAGATGTTGAGTTTTAATATTAATTCTAGAGGATGTATCAAAATCAATTAAAATTGGAAATTCCGTTAATTTATCTATAAGTATGTTACTTCCATTGATATCTTTATGGATAATCCCTTGTGAATGCAGTTCACCTAAAATTCCAGTAAGCTTAATGGCTAAGTGTAAGAATTTTTCGATTTCAAGGGTGCCATTTTTGGTAAATTCATCTAAGGTAATCGCATCAACGAACTCTAGCCAAAGAGCAGGCTTATCATTATAAGTGTCTTTCTTGATAACTTTTCGAACACCTGGAATATCAATTGAGCTAAGTTGTTCATATTCATTTTCAAATCGTTGGATTTGTTCTTTTGGTACAGTATCCCCAGCAATCGTTTTAATTAATGTTTTCTTACCATCAATTTCACTTTCATATAATGTAGTGTTGCCGCTTTGATAAAATTTAGATGTGCTCATTATAGAAAAATTTTAGATTTCCAATTAAATTCGAAACAAATTAGCAAGAATAAATATAATATTTAATTGAAATTTACTTTATATATATTTAGTGTAATAATATATAAAATATCACACTTCTTTACACCACTATTTATTTTCAACAATTTAGAACAATTCTGCATAAAGACAACCGTTTACATTTATAAATTAACACGATAATTTTCAATAGATTTTGCAAAAATTGTTCAGCATCAATATAATAATGAATATTTTTTGCTAAATTCAATCATTTAATTTTCATTTTTGCTTGACGCCCCATACGATGGATACTTAATTGAGTAACTATCAAAATAATACCTGGAAACAAAATTAGCCACCATGCTTGTAAATTTTGCCTGGCACCAGCCATTAATCTTCCCCAGCTAACCTCTTCAGGAGCTAAACCGATTCCTAAAAAAGAAAGTGTTGCTTCCAACAATATGATATTACCTACACCATATGTAAAAAAAATTATTATTGTAGGCAGGCTATTTGGCAAAGCATTGTAAATAAAATTTCTAATATAGCCTTGACCAATGGCATAGCCTGCTTCTACATACTGAAATGTCCTAATTTTAATCATTTCTGCTCGAATTAGCTGTGCGGAGCTTCCCCAAGAAAAAACACCAATGATAAATGTAAAGTTCAAAAGTGTAGGGTTAATCAAGGATATTACCGCAACTAAAGTCAAAAACATTGGAATCGAAGAAAATACTTCAATAAATCGCTGAGTCACAAGGTCAAGTGGGATATAAACTATTTTTTTTGTAATTAGTTTTTTTATCAACCAAATCAACAGTTTAAGTATTAAAATTACAATGACTAATACAGCCAATAGCGGCCAACTCAAATAAAAATGTTGCCATTGTTCAAGATTTACTGGTAAATAATACCCATAATACAGCAATAAAAGGAGATAAAATGGGCTTAGTATAATATGAACTAACGATACTCTGAGTACGTAATCGCCAATAAAGCCTGTAAGACCTCCAATAATAATACCTAATAACGTACTAATAAACATTGATATAACCCCAACAAAAAGTGAGGTCCTCGTTCCAACCACCATGATGGATAACACATCCCTTCCATATTGATCCGTTCCTAAAATATAATCCGAGTCGAGATTTGGTTTTACAAATAATTGCTCAAAGTTACTTTTAGTTGAGAAATTCTGTAGAGAAGCCACATAATCTGCTCCAATACCTAAAAGAAATAGAAAGCCTAAGAAAATAATTGAGCTGTATAATGAAACTTTACTTATAGGCATGGTACTAAAAGCGAATTTTGGGCTCCAGAAAATAATACAAGATATCTAATAACAAGTTTGTAATAATCCTTACTATGGCTAAACAAAGCACAATACTCATAATTACTGGGTAATCTTTGGTAAAAAAGGAACTAATAAGTAACTTTCCAATACCCGGAATTGCAAAAATTTCTTCAATTATAAATACACCCCCAAAAACCACAGGTAAATATTGGCCAAATAACGCTAAAATCGGTATTAAAATATTCCTAATTACATGCCTTTTAATAACTAAAAATTTGCTTAGTCCTTTTGCCTTAGCAGCTATTAAATAATAGCTTGAGAAACACTCTTCAACAGCATTTTGGACATGATTTGACACAAACGGCAAGCCAACCAATACAAGACATACAATAGGTAATGTGATATGATGTAACCGGCTGATAATATTTGTGAAAAATGAAGATGATTCTAGTTTTGCACCAAGCCCAAATGCTGGAAAAACATTAAAATAATATACAGATGCTAGCAAAATGATCAATACATATGCTATCCAAAATATTGGAATAGCATCGAGGATATATAAAACATTTTGAACGCTACTCTTTTGAAGTTTATTTTTTGTGGTAGCTTGGATGATTCCTAAAGGTACAGCTATCAAAAATAACCAAATTACTGCTGGCAAAGTAACCCAAAGTGTATTTGTGAGCCCCTGCTTCAATTTCAATGCAACAGGCTGCATATCATAATAAGACTCCCCCCAATTACCTGATATAAAGTTATTTATCCAAATATGATACCTATTTTGGAAAAAATTAAGCGTAATTTTTGGAAGATATTTTTGCCAAGTAATTAGCTGAAAGCTTTGCCAAATATTTTCAAGCCTAATTACGTTTAAACGCGTTTCTTGATCATATGCAAAATTCTTAATTGACTCAAAAATTGAATCATAATGCCTTATGTCTTGTTTGTTTGTGAACAGCTCAATGGAATTTAACATGGTCAATCGTTGTTGACTCGTGTCCAATAAAAGGTAGTTTTCTAACTGATTTAGCGCACAAATATATGCCCGAACCGAGTCAGGTGGCCCATAGTGTTGAGAAATTTTTCGTCCAACACGTTTAAATCTTGAGCCAATATTATCTGGTAAATTTGGCTCCGAAAAAGACTTTAATTCTATATAAAAAGGTGGAATATGTCGGTCCATTTTCTTTTCAAGAAGTTTGCGTTCCTGCTCCAAATTAATATATCCAGAACGACTTGCTGCACTAAACTTCATAATTTCTTGATCAATCCAATCACCAGGGCTAAGTTCAATAAATACAAATGCAAAAAATGATACCAACCATAATGTTGGAATACTGGCTAGTAGCCTTTTAAATATATATTTTCCAAATCGTTGTTCCATCCAATTGCACAAAGGAGTCACTATTTTTTTACGTAAAACCTATGCATTTGATAAATTTAATACCCAATTCTTATAAAAAAACAAAAATTTATCTAATGGTTCAACATATATGTTAGAAAATATAGATTTATTCTATGATGCCCAATGCTCCCTATCAAGGCTTCGGTACTGGATGGCCTCAGCAATATGTTCTGGCCTGATAGTTGGCGCATCTCCTAAATCAGCGATTGTTCGTGCTACCTTCAATATTCTATCATAGGCACGTGCAGAAAGTCCCAATTTTTCCATTGCTTTCTTTAATAGTGCTTGACTTACATGGTCTAACTGGCAAATTTTTTTTACTTGCTGGGCATTCATCATCGCATTGGCATGGATGGATGGGTTTTGCTTAAATCGCTCCATTTGCAATTGCCTAGCATCAATAACACGAGCTCTAATTTGCTCGCTACATTCATGCAGATTACTTCCGGTCATTTCCTCAAACGAAATAGGGGTAACTTCCACATGCAAATCAATTCGATCTAACAATGGACCACTAATTCTGGACAAATATCGTTGCACGACACCTGCATTACAAACACAAGCTTTATCCGGATGATTATAAAACCCGCATGGACAAGGGTTCATACTAGCAATTAGCATAAAATTGGCTGGAAAATCAAGTGCAATACGTGCTCTAGAAATACTCACTTTCCGCTCTTCAAGTGGCTGTCTTAAAACTTCTAGCACAGTACGCTTAAACTCTGGTAATTCATCCAGAAAAAGGATCCCATTATTTGCTAGTGATATTTCACCTGGCTGTGGTAATCCGCCACCTCCCACTAATGCCACATCGCTTATAGTATGGTGGGGTGCTCTAAATGGCCTTTTGGCTATTAGCGAGGCATTTCGATCCAATTTACCAGCTACAGAATGAATTTTGGTCGTTTCAAGGGCTTCAAGCAATGTTAAAGGCGGCAATATAGATGGCAAACATTTGGCCATCATTGTTTTACCTGCTCCTGGAGGACCATTATGACCCCCAGCTGCCGCTATCTCAAGGGCGCGTTTAACTTTCTCTTGACCCTGTACGTCTGCAAAATCCAGCTCAAACTGACCTTGATTATCAGCAAAAATATCTCGTGTGTCAGACTTTAAGGGTTTAATTACAGTTTTACCTTCTAAAAACTCAATAGCCTCCATTAATGTTTGAACACCAATTACTTCCAAATTATCAACAATAGCTGCTTCCGCTGCATTTTCTAAAGGCAAAATAATACCTTGGTGCTTTTGTTTTCGTGCCTCAATGGCTATTGGAAGCACCCCTTTGATGGGTCGAAGTGCTCCGTCTAACGCAAGCTCGCCCATAATAGTGTATTGTTCTAACTTATCTGTATCAATTTGGTTCGAAGTTTGTAACACACATAGTGCAATAGGTAAATCATAGGCCGAGCCTTCTTTTTTAATATCTGCTGGTGCTAAATTCACTACCACTTTTTGCCGAGGCATGTGATACCCAAACGTTTTCAGTGAAGATTCAATACGTTGCTGACTTTCTTTCACCGCATTATCTGCCAGACCAACCAGGTAAAATCGCGTACCCTTGATCACATTTGCCTCTATGGTGATCAATTTTGCATCCACACCATATACCGCACTCCCATAAGTTTTAGCTAACATGAATTAATTTTCTTTCAATTAGTAGTATTAAAATATGGATGATTTTGATGTGTATTTCTTGTATTCGATCGGCAAATCCAAAATGTGGTACTTGAATATTAATATCTGCTATAGGAGCAACTTTACCCCCATCTTTTCCAGTAAGTGCAATCACTTTAATCCCAAGTTTATGCGCTGCTTTAATGGCCTCTAAAATATTAGTAGAGTTCCCACTTGTACTTATACTCAGTAGCACATCACCAGAATTACCTAATGCCTCAATATACCTAGAATAGATAAAGTCAAATCCATAATCATTAGCGGTGCATGAAATATGTGCAGGGTCAGAAATCGCTATAGCCGGAAGTGCCCTTCTATCTTCTCTAAACCTCCCACTTAGCTCTTCAGCAAAATGCATAGCATCACAATGAGAACCTCCATTTCCACAGGCTATTATTTTTTTACCATCATTAATTGCATCTACAATAAGCTGTGCCGCATCTTCAATTTGCTTAATGATGTCTTCATTTGTAATAATTTTTTCTAATAAATCTTTAGCCTCAATCAACTCCTGACGTATGAGTTCATTTTCATTCATCCGTTGCTTTATTTGAATCTTCACGAGGAGGAGTTTGAAGATCAGTTATTTTATCATCATATTCCTTGATCTTTTTTTGCTGCTCTTGCTCCATATCATACATTTTTGCTTTGAGCGAGCTTACTTCCTTGTTGCTTACTTTGTCTAATTTCCTTCTTTTTAAAATTAGTGAGCCAAGTATGACGCCATTAACAATGAATAAAATTAACCCAAACCCCGCAAAGTACTTTAAATAATCTATAACATTTAATAAGAAACTAAACGAAAAATTAGGGTTAAAGGTTACAAATAATAACGCTAAATGAAAAATAAAATAAACTAGATAAAAAATAATGACTTGAATTCGCATTAATTCTGTAATTTTCGTTGCTCAAACATAAGCAAATGGCCTTTTACATCCAAATGATGGGTTGAGAATAAGACAGTCACATTGTAAAATAATCTTATTTTGTAAGTTTTAGATCAAAAATAAAAAAGATCGAATTATAAAATATAATTCTAAATCAACATACCATTGCTTAAAAATGGACCTTATTAATATATTTTTCAGTGATTTTAGCATAATTTGTTCAAAATTTTCAATTTTTGTATACAATACAAGCTACTTTATAATAAATAGTATATTTTTTTGATTAGTACCTTGCATTATATAGTACCTTTTATTATATTTGCTTATGAATTTTGGGCAAACTCCAATAAATTTTATGTAAATCACTAATAATAAAGATACTAGAAAAATTTAAGTGAAATGAATAAAGTAGAGAACTAGAATATTGTAATAATGAAGGTTGAAAATACACAAATACAAATGAGAAAAGGCATACTTGAATTTTGTATTCTGCATATCATTTCAAGAGGCGAAATTTATGCTTCCGATATGCTTGAGGAGCTAACAGCGGCCAAGTTAATGATTGTTGAGGGTACGATCTACCCTCTATTGAATCGGCTACGCAAAGCCGGGCTAGCTGAGTATAAATGGGTGGAATCTACCTCTGGCCCACCCCGTAAATATTATACCATTACGCCAGAGGGCATCGAGTTTCTTTCACAGCTCAATTCTACTTGGAAGGAACTTGTAGAATCAACAAGCACCATTATAAATAAAGGATTTAATTCAAGTCAGGATTTAGATAACGAGCAGTAAAATGAAAAAAAATATAAGTATCAATATCAGTGGAATTATTTTCCACATTGAAGAGGATGGTTATGATCGCCTGAAGTCATATCTCGATGGCATAACGACCTATTTCTCAAATTTTGAGGATAGCAGTGAGATCATTGCCGATATAGAAAGTAGAATTGCTGAGTTATTTCTTGCCACATTAAATGAGGAAAAGCAAGTTATAAGCGCCGAAGATGTTGAAAAACTTGTTTCAACAATGGGTAGCATACAAGATTTTGAAGCCATTGAAGATCATGAAGAAGAGGACTTATTTGGCGCAAAAGAAGAACCAAAAAAATTCCAACGTGATCAAAAAAGAAAAATACTGGGTGGTGTAGCCGCGGGTATAGCACATTATTTTAAAATTGACGCATTGTGGATCCGGCTTTTATTAGTTGCCTTTACCTTACTCACTGTTTCCTTTGGTTGGGTAGTAGTGCTAACTTATATTGTTTGTTGGATCGTAATACCCGCTTCGAATGAGCTTGAGGTAAGTGAAAAGGTAAAGAAAATGTTCAGAGACCCTGAAAACAGGGTGTTAGGGGGTGTAGCAGGTGGTTTGGGCGCCTATTTTGGTATAGACCCCATCATTGTTAGAGTAATTTTTGTTATTTCCATATTTTTTGGTGCTGGTATATTAATATATATCATCCTGTGGATTATCACACCGGAGGCCAAAACAATAACAAATAAAATGCAAATGCAGGGGCAGCCTGTTACACTTTCAAATATAGAATATAACATTAAAAACAGCTTGCAACAAAATGAGAAAGAAGAAAGTTTATTAGTTAAAATCATACTTTTCCCATTTCGACTAATAGCGAGCATTCTATCTGGAGTCGATAAAGTCTTCAAACCTTTGTTACATTTTATTGTTGATGCTTTCCGTATCATTGCAGGTATTGTATTAGTAATTATATCATTTGTTTTCATATTAGCGCTTGGTACGATTGGCGGGGTATACGCAGGTATGTTTAGCGATCACATGATCAGCCATGAAATCCCGCTAGAATTGATGCACCAAAGCATTATGCCCATCACAGTGATTGCTAGCTTTTTAATAGTCGGCATACCCATTTTACTACTATTTTTAGCTGGCCTAACTATATTAATAAGAAAGAAAGTATTGATTAAGCCAATAATATGGCCTGCTTTTGGCGTGTGGATGATTTCATTAGTGATAATTGCTGTAACATTACCAGGATTAATCACAGACTTCAGAACACAATCTTACGTAAAGGAAAGTAAAAATTTCAATATCGACGCCAAATCACTTCATTTAGGTATTAATGAAATAGAAGGCAATGAGCATTACCGTGTTGCTTCATTGAGGATTTTGGGACATGAGGATTCGGTAGTAACACTAGAAAAAAAGTTTATAGCGCGAGGTAATACTAAAGCTAATGCGAAAAAACATGCGAGGTTAATTCAGTATAATGTTATACAAAAAGACTCCATTTTAGTATTTGACGATAATATACATTTCTCCAAAGATGCAAAATTCAGAGCACAAGAATTAGAAATGAAGCTGTATATACCTAATTATCAAATATTTACAATAGATTATGAGCTTAGGGACATCCTAAATTATTCATTATATAGCAATGGTTATTCGGTCAGCCAGCTAGATGGCAACAAATGGATGTTTACTGAAAATGGACTAAACTGTGTAACCTGCAAAAAAAGTGATGAGCCAAGGCATATTACCATAAAAGGAAACCAACAAAAAATCATACCAAAACCATTTCATGGGATCGATGTAGGTGGCGCATTTGAAGTTGAAATTATGCAGGGTGAGCCTAAGGTAATACTTGTAGGGAAGCCCGACAAACTTAAAAACGTAGAAGTTCGTGTAGAAGACGAAGAGCTTAATATTAGCTATAAAAGACACCCCAATTGGTTTCTAAATTTTCTAGAGCATGGTAACCGCTTTGATGATATTAAGATAGTTATTTCGAATCCTTCCATCGAATATCTGAAGTCTCATGGCGCATCCCAACTTTTGATGAACCATTTCAAACAGGATGAAATGCAATTATACATATCTGGTGCATCCAAGGCAATACTAGACCTAGAAGTCGATGAACTTGAGGTCTCATTGAGTGGCGCATCAAAAGCCAAGCTAAGTGGCAATGGCCGGCAACTAGAAGTCGATGCATCAGGAGCCTCAATGCTAGAGAGCTTAGATTACGAGGCCGATCACGTATATGTAGAAACCTCTGGAGCGAGTGTAGCCAAAGTTTGTGCCAGACAGGAATTATCCGTTGATGCATCTGGAGCAAGTAGTGTGAGGTACAAAGGGCGAGCTAACCTTGATATTGATAAAAGTCATGCCAGTTCAGTTGAGCGACATGATTGACATGACTAAGCTCTAATAAAAAGTTCCATTAAACTTAATTAATGGAACTTTTTTTGAATGATTTATGCAAATTTTGATCATTATTTATTTCTACTTGAATAAATTTTGCAAATTTCGTTAAATTTTTATGGGGCCACCATTTGCATTAACAACCCGCACAAATATGCTCCATACGTGCCCAAAGCATAATTCCCACTCGACCACATTTGTAATGCGGGTGTAATCTATGTTGGCATTTGTAATGCCACACCCCCAATCCTCCGCTCTACTAACAAAGCCAGATTCTACCGGATTTTGATGGATGTAGAAAAGTTTTTGCTCCAAAAATGTATTCGAAACAATTTGCTTAGCATGATAACCTTCCTGCCATAAGATATAGTTACTCCCTCTTTTAGTTCGGCTGGCTTCATGGGCAAACTTTTTTAGTATCCATTCCCTTCTACTTTCATTCATTTCATTGATCAATTTAATAAGTTCTTTGGCCGTGAATTTTTTAAAATCACGAATAGCATCCGGTAGCCTAAATCCATTTAAACTGCTAACAATAAGATGTAAATGACTTGTCATAATCACAAAAGCATGTATTTGTAATCCTTTCTTTAAATGGCAGTACTTTAAGGCATCAATTATACAATCATTATAGCAAGACCTAGTAAATAGATCCATCCAACCTACTACCGTGAAAGTAATAAAATACACACCTAATTGGTCCTCTATTTTATATCTGTTTTGCATAATACCTGGTGGCGCATTAAAAATGCTTGTTGTAGATTACGACTGTATTGAAAATGCAGTCGAGCGTAATTAGATAAATTGATCAATCAAATACCATCAATTATAACTTGAATATATTTTGCTGATTTCGTTCAATATTTGTTATTAATTCAACCAATTTTGCAATATACGTTTAAATTTAACATATGGAAATAGCTATGCATTAGGATCATTAAATTAACTCTTCTCT
>JAUIFR010000075.1 GCA_030430325.1 Bacteroidia bacterium
AATTTCACCATATAGGACACACTCTTGATCCAAATCTACCATGCCGGTGAAGGCCGAAATTAAAATGATGCCAACGGCAAAAAACAAGGTGTATGTCAAACCTAGTGCCGCATCAGAGTAAATTTTTGTTTTTTGATGTATCCATTGAATCAAAAAGGTGCATGCGATACCTACAACCGATGCCCCCATCAACATAAAAAGTGGGTTTCTAGTACCTGTCATCAAATAAGCGATCACGATACCTGGCAAAACAGCATGGGCAATGGCGTCACCCAACATGGCCATCTTGCGGAGCAGTAAAAAACACCCCAGTATGCCGCAGGCTCCTGCCGATAAAAAAGCAACCGATATAATCCAAAATGCATCCAATACACTACAAATATACCAACAAATTTTGATATAGGAATGCAACAAAATTAGACCAACGAAATTTGTATTATTGCACTACTCAATGATTCACCACATATCCTCTCCACTTCTTTAAAACCGCCTCAAAATCTGAAGGTAAGGGAACCTCAAAATGTACAGCTCTACCGGTAAGTGGATGAATAAACCCAAGCGATTGTGCATGTAATGCTTGACGAGGCATGAGTTGGAAGCAATTATCTACAAAAGCTTTATACTTCGAAAATGATGTGCCTTTTATTATTTTTTTCCCCCCATAAGTTTCATCTGCAAACAAAGGGTGCCCTAAATGAACCATATGTGCACGAATTTGATGCGTTCGTCCTGTTTCTAGTTGGCATTCCAATAGCGAAACATAGTGAAGATCCTCTAAAATTTTGTAATGCGTAACCGCATGTTTAGCAAGCAGGTTATCCTCAAATGTCATCACGATTCTTCGATCTTTAGGACTTCTACCAAGTGCTGCATCAATACGGCCTGAAGCTTGCTGCGGCGTCCCCCAAACTAGGGCCACATATTTGCGTTCAATACTATGATCAAAAAACTGCTTAGCCAAGTGTGTCATGGCTGATTCGGTTTTAGCTACTACGAGCAGTCCGGAAGTATCCTTATCGATACGGTGCACAAGGCCTGGCCTACCCTCATTCCCACTCATATTCGGTAAATTTTGAAAGTGGAATGTTAGCGCATTTACAAGGGTACCCTGCCAGTTTTTATAAGCAGGATGCACTACCATTCCAGCTGGTTTATTAACAATGAGTAATGCTTCATCTTCAAAAATAATATCCAATGGAATATCCTGCGGAATTACTTCACCACTTGGTGGTGGTTTTGGCAGTGCCACTACAATTTGATCCAATGGCCTTACTTTATAATTTGGCTTAATCGATTGCTCATTTACTTTTATAAATCCACACTTAATGGCACCCTGTAATTTATTTCGGCTAACGTGAGGCAAGCGATCCATCAAAAAACGATCTATGCGCAGTGGTACTTGCCCAGGATCTACCTCCACACGGTGATGCACATACAATAAATCTTGGTCTTGAATGAAATCTTCCTGCTCCATGTTCGATCAAAATTAGGCAATCTGATCGATAGCCTGAGCTAGTTTGCGGTCCTTTTCAGTGATTTGATTACCAGCATCATGCGTGGTTAGCTTTATGATTACCCGGTTATACACATTGCTCCACTCTGGGTGATGGTTCATCTTTTCAGCTAAAATGGCAACCTTAGTCATAAAACTAAAAGCGGCGATAAAATCATCAAAGGTAAACGTACGAGTTAAAACATTGTCTTCTTCTTTCCACATGGTAATCATCCATTTTATTGTAAGTACAATGTTAATAATAAATTTTTAGAAATCTGAATGTTGTTAAAATAGTATGTGATTTAACTGAAATTGGATGAATTTTTTGAATATATTTAGCTAAATTTATTCATAAAATCTATAATTTATAAAAAGGTAAGCCTACCGAACCATTACCATATTCAAGAAAATAGAGCCCTGAAGGGAGATGGGCCACATCAATTGAATACTGATGGCCATTCTTTGGAATAAATAAAGCATGTATTATTACTTGACCATAAATATTTTTAATAGAAAGTTCATCATCTAGCAGCTCACCACCTTTAAGGTTGAGCTCGTGGCCAACCGGGTTTGGAAAAATGGTAAATTGGCTCGAAGTTACTGCTCTATGAATGATCTGAACATTTGAATAAGAAAATTGACCGTCAAGATCTGTCTGTTTTAGCCTATAATAGCTAGTATGATCAAGTGGATCCCTATCAATAACCCTGTAATTTAAGCTAGTTTGAGCATTTATCGCACCTTTAATGATGCGCCATTGCTCCCAGTTAATACCATCACCAGACCGCTCTAGGGTAAAATAATCATTGTTAATTTCTTGCAGGGTTTGCCATTTAATAAGCACTTGATCTCCTTGAAGTGCAGCATTGAAATAACTAAGTGTAATGGGTAAAGGCATAAGTGTGCCCGAAATACTTAAATTGTCGATAAATGTTGCCGTTCCATTATTACTACCTGAGTAATCTCGATGATATCGATGAGATCCTTCCAACCCTAGTACGAATATCTGCCCATCATAAGCCGATAGGTCAAACTGTAGGTGTGAAAAATTCGAGTCATCTATGTTATTGTTGACTTGTATAACCTCACTTATTGGGTTGCCATTTATTGTTATTTGAAAATTGGAATACATGCCATTAGCATAGGTTATTTGCTTTTTATCGAATTCCAGTACTAAGTTCTGATAACCTGTTGCATCTACACAAAGCTGCATTTTTCCTTTAAAATAGGGGTTCCACAATGGCTCAAAAACCTGATCGATCGTAGGCACCTGAAAATAGGGACTAGTTGAAACCAAAAACTTGGCATGAAACACCAAGCCAAAATCACTATTATGAGCGCCTGAAGAATGCACTAATACTTCACTTTTATAAGTACTATGATCTTCAAATTGATCCAAAGAAGATGCTCCAGCTTCAAAATCGTTAAAATAAGGCAACTCTGCCTGACCTACGGCTACTTTTTGATAACTAATGCTATTTGTATTGCCATCACTTACTGTTAGCGATACGGTATAGACTCCATCCTCAGCATAGTTGTAGCTTGGTGATTCCAAATTAGAGGTGCCCATGCCATCCCCAAAATCCCAATTATAGCTCATGGCTCCTACTGACCCATTGTAAAACTGAATCATTTTGTCATGTTCGCATCCATCTACTGGGTCTACATAAAAAAAGGAGGTAAGCTCTGGTAGGTCACAAGTCAAGTATTCGCGCTCGTTTTGCAGTGTCCAAAGAAGTTTGTTCATTTGTTCTGTAGTAAGCTCCGTACGACAACCCTTATAACTATATGACATTATATTTACAACCGAGGGTTGGTAAGGATCATTATTTTCATCCAATTCATCCCCATAATAGATGCATCCCTCTTTATCCAAGTTGCTTGATGTACTCAGTTTAGGATCTGCAGGGGTATCACAAAATAAATCTCCATCTACTGCACAATCAGAGCCATCTGCCGACTCTGCACCAAATGAGGTAGAATGCGTATGATAAACGCCAAAGTAATGCCCCATTTCATGGGCCAAAGTGCTCCCATTTTGCATACAAGTCATACTAAGTATCACAAAATCTAAGCCTCCAGGAAATTGTGCATGGCCACATAAGCCATTATTTCCGTTACTTACAGTACCAGCAATATATAAGTTTATGACATTAGGCACACTATATGCCGCATCTAAATCAGTCATTTGTGACTTGTCATAATCATAATAAGTTGAATTATTAATATATTGAACGTCAGAGCACACATAGAATTGAATACTGGCATGAATATATAGTTCATTTAAACGATCCATGGCCTGTAATGCCTCATCGGAAGCAATACCTCCCGAACCATTAGATTGCCGAATAATATGGATCATTACAGGGACGAAATGCGTGGCTCCGCTATAATTCGTGTTAATCTTATACTCTGATTCTGCCCATTTTTCATTCAACTGCTGTAGGTAAGTAAAATTACTACTGTCAATATTAGTTCCACATTCAAGCTCATCTTGAGCTGCCGCATAATAATAATATCCAAAAAATAGGAGTACAAAGATGGTTAAGTTTTTTGTCATCATTATTTAAAAAAGTGATTTATAGATTATGCAGAAAAAATGAAAAGGTGAGTATATATTGTTAGAGTTTTTACTGATTGGAGGTTTGTCTATCTACAATGCAGTCATTTGCCTTTGTGAACGGGACTAAGTAGTTGATTGATTTCTGAACATATTTAGCAAAATACAATCATTTTTAATTTGTATTTTAAATCAATTCAGCTAAATACATTCATAATAAATTAAAACGCATAGCGTATACCAAGACCCAAGCCCAAACCGCTTGGCCTAGTGCGTAAAGAAGCTAATTCGGTTGTCCCAATTGGAGCTGCCATGCTAAACTGAGGCGTCATGCTAATGGAAAAGCGTTCATTAAATGGAATATCAAGTCGGTAACCCAAATGTAGAAAAGTATAATAAGGTGCATAAATATTGGTTTGGCTGAATGTTTTTATTTGTCCTTCCAGACTTATCATAACATAATGTTTAAACTCACCCAAATAAAATTGATACCCTAAGCCAACATCAATCCCCACAAAATTGGACATACCTGACTCAGTAGCTCCTTGCTCAATAGATTCATTTGGCGCGTATTGGATTTGCCGAAGTTGCTCGTCTATAGCATAGGTATATCCGGCATCTTCTTGTGACTTATACTGATAATTAAGCTCAAATTGACTCGTAGTATATGTTAAGGCTCCTGTTAAAACTATACGCTGAGTAATAGATCGCTCAACACCCATTTTATACTGATAAGATAGCCTATGTTCTGCAAATGCCGGTCCCTCGTTCACGGAGGTCACTTCAATAGCATCCTCTGTATTAGGTTGTAATCGATGATAAGTAAAACTTGGTGTAAACATCGCAAAGGCCTTCCAATAACGTTGGCGTATCTTTTCTGATGTTGCATCTTCATCCAGTTGTTCGTGATTAATAGTCAATACTGGCGGAGAAAAATCAGGAAAATTATAGGCAAAAGGTAATAAGGGTGCTATTACGTTTCTTGTGTCTTTTTCTGATTCCCCATAATTTTCCTTAAAATAGTGTTTTCCTCCATCTTCTTCTTGATCAGTATTTTTAGCTAAAGGCTGGGAAAGTTGATCAGATCCCGCATTTAGTTGGTTATCTCTATTTTTAATAGATGAAGCAACCTCATCTGTATTATTTTCCGTTGAAAAAGCCTTTGAATTTGTTTGTTCGGTTATAACCGGTAAGCTTTTTTCATTTTTTAGGGTAATATTATTATTATCTGTTCCGGTTTGATTTGTTTTACTAACCTTGGCAACAGGTTGCTGAGCAATATTCAAATCTGAAAATTCATCTTTGGTATATGCACTAGAAGCCTCCTGTAAACCATTATCCGATGTACTATTTTTCGAAAGACTTGAAGTTGAGTGCTCTTCTTCAATTGTTGTTTTTTTACCAGTAATCAAATGCTTCTCACCTTGATCTTTTTTTGATGCCAATATGGGCTCATCAACTTGTTTTTCTGAAATTGAAATCTCTGATGGCTGGTCATTAGCCATTTTTTTTGCTGTAGTACCGACATCCTCATTTGAGAATGCATGGTCAAGATCAACTTCATCAGCTGTAACAGAAGCAAGTTGATCGCTTGCTGTTGAATTATGCTCTTGTTGATCAATTAACGCTTTATTTTTTGACTTTATATCTTCCTTCTCAGTGTTTGGCACATCAGATTCGGTATTACTTTTTGGATCCGCGGCATTTGAATTTAAATTAGATTGGTGTTCACTTACTTTATTAGGTAATTGTTCCCCTTGAACTTCGCCTTCCATTAAATTCGATGGGAGCTCCACATTTCGATCTGCCAACGGGTTAGCCGCCGTATCATTATTCAACGAAATAACTTGCTTTGCAGAGTTTGCATCAATATAATGATCAATAGTAAAATAACTTACAGAAGAAACAAGGGCTAAAATGACTACAGCAGCAGCTAACTTATAACGGGGCAACCAAAACGTTGGCTTGGTATCCAATTTAGTTTGAATAGCATCCCAATGATGATCTGGCACATCACCTTCAAAATCCTGGAATGCATCCCTAAAAATATCTTCTATATTACCGTTATCTTTCATTTTGCTCATACCTGGCAATACCAATTTGGCTTAATTTCTTTTTGATGATTTCTTTCGCCCTTGACAATTGAGATTTTGAAGTTCCTGTTGTTATATCAAGAAGTTCTGCAATCTCAGGATGCGTATATCCATCAATCACATATAAGTTAAAAACCATACGGTAACCATCTGGTAACTCGTTTATTACACTTAATAATTCATCCTTATTTATGGATGACATAATTTGTTGGTATGCATCATTCTCCATTTTAACCTGCTCAAAATCCGCATACTCACCATGTTTTTTGTTCTTATGGTAATGGTTGATGGCGGTGCGTACTACAATTTTCTTTACCCAAGCAAACAATAATTTCGGCTCTCGCACACTGGCAATATTATTAAAAACCTTGATAAATGCCTCTTGGAAAATATCATCTGCCTCCATCCTACTACGCGTATAACGCAAGCAAATCCCCATCAAACTACCTTTATATTTTTCATACAACGTACGCTGAGCACTGGGCTTCCCCTTTTTGCATAATTCTAATAATTCTTGCTCAGTATTCATTGCTTAACCTTTGCTTACCTTTTAAACAAAGATCTAAAATTAATCCTTTATTTGGTACTTTTTTCAGCTAATAATCGTTACTCAAAAACGATCATGACACTTGCCCGGTCACAATTACCATCCTGATCACAAATTTCATACTCAATGGATTCAGTACCAAAATATACTTCGGTACGCTTATAAACTAACAGCGGAGCAGAGCTCGCCGATGGTATGCTAACTTCAGCTCTACCTCGTTCAGGTTGATCTATGATCTTCATACTTATGGACTGATCACAGTGTTCATCATTCTCAACTACATAAAATGTAAACTCAAAATTTGAGCTATCCGCTGCAATAAAATGCTCAATTTGATAAAAGTCATCTCGAGCCAATACTTGACAACTATCCGTAGGAAGTGGAACAGCAGGGTCATTCATGACTTCAATTGTTACCGTTGCAGTAGGACAATTACCATCAGGATCATCGCAGGTAACACTGTATACAAATTCATCTGTACCAACAAAACCTTCATGGGGAACGTAGGCCACATGCCCAACTTCATCCAATTCGTACACTGCCCCATTTTGTGGAGCATCTAATATAATCAATGATACACCTTCAACAATGGAATCATTTTCAAATAAATTAAAAGTATTATAGGCATTATTATTATAAACCTCATAAGTATCATGAACCAATCTGCTCACTGGACCACGAACAGTATCTTGGCGATTCTCCAATACAAATTGCGCTAAAGCACGGTGTGCTTGAGAAGAATCTCCATTAAATGTGACACTGTACATGAGTTCATCAGTACCTAAAAATGTAGTATTGGCAAAATACTGAATAACATTATCTTCCACTACAACTGAACCATATTCAGGTAACGTTATAATGTCGATTTTAGGTTGACCTGTATGAGCGTCACAAAATTTATCATTGGCGAGTACATCTGCTATAATTTGCTCACCAACATAACCCGTAAACACATCCGAAATTGCACCCGCATCACATGGCAATTCCGCCGAACTCACCATAGATATCACAATCGTATCCTGATCGATCACTGTATTGGCAGCATCCACCACATCAAATATCACTAGATCTTCACCGTCTTTGAATGTAGAGTCTGGAATATATACAACATAACCATCTTCCAATAATTCAATTTGACCAAATTGAGGCTGATGATTAAACTGCACGGTGACAGGTGCATCCCCGTTAAACGACACCCACTCATTAACAGAAATTAACTTAGCTCGATTCTCAATTGTAAATACATCACTCTCAAGAACAGCCACTTTATTTTCATTAACTATTTCAACGATCTCCTCTCCTTCAAGCTGATCTTTACAAGAAGTAAAAAGCATAGTGCCTGCACATGCTATCGTTAAAAGATTCGAATATTTTTTAAAAAAACGTTTCATACCCATGGTGATTTACATGATTTCTTATTAATAAGACCGGGCCAATTACAAAATGGTTGCATGAAGTTTGAAAAAAAGTTATTTTTTTCAAAAAACTGATCTACAAATAGCTTGAAGTAACTAAGATTTAAAATATTTCAGTTTAATTACTTCTTGCTTTGGCAGGTATCTCCACTTTTTTCGGGGTAAATTTTTCTTAGTGAGTCCGGCATATACTACGCGATCTAGCTTAACCACGTCATAGCCTAAATGTTCAAATATTCTTCGAACAATTCTATTTTTACCACTATGGATTTCGACACCTAGGTTTTTTTGGGTTTCATCAATTAATGCTACTTCATCTACTTTAATGAGACCATCCTCCAAAGTAATCCCGCTCGCTATCTGATTAAAGTCTTGTTTGGTAATGGGCTTGTTTAAGCCTACATGATATATTTTTTTTACCTTGTTTGATGGATGACTGAGCTGATCAGCAAGTGCGCCATCATTGGTAAATAAAAGCAGGCCCGTTGTATTGCGATCCAATCGGCCAACAGGATAAACACGCTCTTTGCATGATGCTAAAAAATGCATGACTGTTTTGCGGCCTTGTGGGTCATGCATGGTGGTAATGCAATCCTTGGGCTTGTTAAACAAAATATATACTGGCTGCTCGGCATATACACGCTTGCCCTCAAAGGTAACTACATCATCCTGCTGCACTACTTGGCCGAGTTTGTTGATCATCTTCTTATTGACGGTAACTTTACCATCCAAAATGAATTGGTCCGCCTGGCGCCGGCTACATATGCCTGCATGTGCCAAATAGCGGTTAAGCCGGATCGGAAACTTAAGCATGGCAGATGTGGGCGTATTATCTTGTGGGTTTTTCTTTCGTGAACGGTGCATTGCTAGTGAATATAATAAAAAAGCAGATGAATGAACATCTGCTAATAGTATAAATCATTAAAATAATTGTTATGCTTATCCAATTGCTACTCGCTTAAACTGAGTAACTGTGAGCCCTGAAGTGATTCCGTCAAGGTATTTTGCTACGGTTAGCTTATTATCCTTAACAAAAGCTTGATTCAATAAAGTATGATCTTTATAAAAACGGTTTAGTTTACCTACCGCAATTTTCTCAAGCATTTCTTCGGGCTTGCCCTCTTTGCGTGCTTGCTCCTTGCCAATTTCAATTTCCTTCTCGATAACAGAAGGGTCAACATCATCCTTATCAAGAGCAACTGGATTCATAGCGGCAATTTGCATAGCTACGTCACGCCCTGCAGCTTGCACATCCGTACCATTAATCCCTTTAAGGGCAACCATCACGCCAAGCTTGTTGCCAGCATGAATATAAGGTACTACACATTCTCCCTTAATAGTCTCTACAGCTGAAATATCGATTTTCTCTCCGATTTTACCAACCAACTCGATAATTTTATCATTTACGCTCAGCCCATCTATAGTTAAAGCCTTAATAGCATCAACCGTACTTACCTGATGCTCAACGGCCTTATCCAAAATGGCATTACCTAGTGTTTGAAACTCCTCATTCTTGGCCACAAAATCAGTCTCACATGTAAAGCTCAACAACAATCCTTGCGTCTGTTCTGTATTCGTTTTAATAAAAATTGCACCCTCACTCGTTTCACGCTCACCTCTGGAACTAAATATTTTTTGTCCTTTTTTTCTCAGAATTTCAATAGCCGCCTCAAAATCACCATCCGCTTCTGTTAAAGCCTTTTTGCAGTCCATGATACCAACACCGGTCATTTTTCGAAGTTTATTCACTTCTTGTGCACTAATAGCCATTTCTTCTAATTATTATTGTTAAACCATTTATAAAACAAAAAATGAACACAGTAATGCACAGTGTTCATTCCGTTATTTTTTATTGTAACTTACTGAGCAGCCTGCTTTTCCTCCTGTTGCTCGTCTGCCTTTCTTTTTTTATCCTCTTCTTCCCTCATCTTAGCTTCTTCTTTCATTTGCTTGCGTTCTGCTAAGCCTTCTTCAATTGCTTTTCCAAATGCATCTGTTAGAATAGTAATCGATTTAAATGCATCATCATTCGCTGGAATTGGAAAATCAACTAGCTCAGGGTTTGAGTTAGTATCAACAATACCAAATACTGGTATATTTAATTTTTTCGCCTCACTAATAGCAATATGCTCCTTTTTTATATCGATAATAAATAAGGCTGCTGGCAAACGATTAAGTTCAGCGATTCCTCCAAGTACACGCTCTAACTTCTCACGCTCACGCTGCTTCATTAAGCGCTCACGTTTAGCCAAATTCATATAAGCCTCATCCTTCATTAATTTCTCTAGTGAACTTAATTTCTTAAGCGACTTTCGTATAGTAGAAAAATTAGTGAGCATACCTCCCAACCAGCGCTCGGTTACGAAGGGCATATTCAAACGTTTCGCCTCTTGTGCAACAACGTCTTTTGCTTGCTTTTTGGTAGCAACAAACATCACCTTTCTGCCAGATCGCACGATGCCCTTAACAGCGCCACACGCTTGATCCAAACAAGCCATTGTTTTATTGAGATCAATGACATGAATGCCATTTCGCTCCATAAAAATATATGGTGCCATTCGTGGATCCCATTTGCGGGTAAGGTGTCCAAAATGTACACCTGCATCTAATAATTCTTTATAATTTACCGTACTCATTTACAAAAATCTCTTATCGTTTACTGAACTGGAATCTTCTTCTTGCCTTAAGCCTACCATATTTTTTACGTTCAACCATTCTAGGATCACGTGTAAGCAAGCCATCTTTCTTTAATACGGGTCTATTTTCGGCGTTATCTTCACAAAGTGCACGAGCAATAGCCATTCGAATAGCATCAGCCTGCCCTGTTTGTCCACCACCACTCACACGAATCTTTACATCAAATTTACCCTCTTGCTCGGTCAATTTAAATGGACGATTTACTTTAATTTGCAAAATAGGAGAAGGAAAATACGTTTCCAACTTCTTATTATTTACAAGAATCTCACCCTTACCTGCCCGCATATAGACACGAGCCACTGATGTTTTTCTACGACCGATTGTATTTATATACTCCATACTAATTAATCAAATTTATAGGTTGTAGGCTGCTGAGCTTCATGTGGATGCTCAACTCCCTCATAAACGTGTAACTTATTAAACAATGCTCTCCCTAACCTATTCTTTGGTAACATTCCTTTAACCGCCTTCTCAATTATTCGAGTGGGTGCTTTACGCAATAATTCTTTGGGAGTTGTACTACGTTGCCCCCCAGGATAACCTGTATGCCATATGTATTGCTTATCAGTTAATTTATTACCTGTTAGCTTGATCTTTTCGGCATTAATAATGATAACATGATCTCCACAGTCAGCATGTGGTGTAAAACAAGCCTTATGCTTACCCCTAATCAACTTTGCCACTTCACTGGACAACCTCCCAAGCACCTGATCGCTGGCATCCACTACCAACCATGCTTTCTTGACATTTTTTGATTTCTCTGAAATCGTCTTATAACTTATCGCATCCACATTAACAATATTTACTTTCTCTAAAAGGGACACAAAGATAGATGGTTATTATTTGAAAAACAAACCTGCAAACTTTAATTTTTTTTATAAATTAAAAATTCAGCAGCATACCATTTAAAACTATATTATCCCCAAACACCTACAATTATTGATTTTTAATCAAATTTAGCAAAAAACAATCAAAATTAAAAATTATTTGAACATATTAAGCTAAATTCATTAAATATTTAAACCAAAGATTTAATGGAAAAGTTCAGATGTAGCATCTGCAAAGCAGCCTGTGCAGCTTCTTCACCCTTATTTCCGTGTTGCCCCCCACTACGAGCCAATGCCTCCTCTAAATTATTAGTAGTAAGCACACCAAATATAACCGGCTTACTATATTTCAAACTTACATCCTTGATACCCAAAGCTGTAGCCACACATATATAATCGAAATGCTTTGTTTCTCCTTGAATGACACACCCCAAACATATTACGGCATGAATATGATCCTGTGCAGCATACCATTGCGCGGCAAGTGGTAATTCAAATGCTCCTGGCACCAATGCCTCATATATCTGCGCACTTTGCATGCCCTGATCAAATAAATACTGACAGCAAGCCATTCGCAGTGAATCAGTGACTGGCTCATGCCATTGTGTTGTAAGCACAGCAATATGAGTATCCTGAATAAGTTCCTTATTTACTGGCTGAGATGTAAAAGTAAAACCTGCTCCACTCATCACTTTCTAGCTACCAAATTCAAGTCTTGCTTTTGATTTTTTTGCATCTTGAAACAAATTCGAATCAAAATATTGTTTTTCGATTGTTTCATAGCATGCAATAGCAGCTTGCTTGTCTCCTCCTTTTTCGTAGGCCAATGCTGCCTTCATTAAATATTGAGGGGTGAAAAACTCATTTGATTTATAGTCGGCCGCTTGCTGATAAAATTTGGCTGCATTTTCGAAGTCATTAAGCTCCATGTAGGCGTCCCCAATGAGGCATAACTTGCGCCCATGTACTACAATATCTTTAGGGTTAAAATCATTTAAATAATTGATGGATTCCTCAAAATTGCCTTGTTTTAAATAGGCTGCCCCTATATAAAATTGCGCCAATTCTGCTGCTTTGGTACCACTATAATCTTCAACAATTTCCAAGAAACCAAGATAATTTCCATCACCCTCTAGAGCTAGCTTCAAACTATCTTGTTGGAAATAATATTCGGCCTGAAACATAGCGGCTACCGCTTCACTATTGTTTTTTTGTTGATAATATGTATAAGCAAAATACCCACCTACACCTAACACTAGTACTGCAGCAATAATGATTACCCAGTTTCTATTTTTCTCAATAAACTCCTCCGACTTACTTAGTTTTTCTGCAAGTACGTCTGGGTTTTCTAATAATTCATTACCAGCTGATACTTTATTCTTAACTTTTGCCATAATTATAGTAATAACATTTAGGCCGCAAATTTAGTAGAAAAAATTTAAAAGATGAATTAAATGCAAAAAAGTTAAAATCCTTCAAAAAATAATATCCAAATTGATAAGTGAGGAGCCTTATCAAATCTTAACAAAATTTTAATAAAACTTATATTTATCACAATCAAGGGTTGATCAAATTTGATATAAAAAATTAATAACAAAGAATTTATATATCAACTAATTGGACAAAAGTGTATTACAAAATTATCATGCAGATGTACTGAAATATCCAATATTGCATGAAATTCTAATAAATTAAGTGCATATTTGTTGGCCAAAATAAACGATTAATGATAATGATAAGAAGAAAAATTGTCTGCCTGGTACTCATGGCGCTAGTGGTTTCAGTTACTGCTCAAGAAAATATCACCATTCAAGGAATGGTATTTGATGAAGCAAATAATGACAAATTAGCTGGAGTAAATGTATTCGTCAAAGACACCCAAATTGGAACATTTACAGATGCCAATGGTACCTTTTCTTTTGTAGCAGAAACTAGTTTACCATTTACCGTAGTAGTTTCTATAGTTGGGTATGAAGTGAAAGAAGTTACTGTTACTACAAATAATTTCATGCAACTTAATGTAGGCCTGGTTGAGTCATTTATGATGGGGCAAGAAATTGTAGTTTATGCTTCACGGGAAGAAGAAAGTATACTTCAATCACCTGTAACGATTGAAAAGTTAGATATTATTGAATTGCAGCAAACTACTGCTCCAACGTTCTACGATGCCATCATCAACCTTAAAGGTATTCATTCGAACACGAGTAGTTTAACCTTTCAATCATTAAATACCAGGGGTTTTGCCAATATTGCCAATAAGCGTTTTGTTCAAATTATTGATGGAATGGACAACGCCACACCTGGACTGAACTTCCCGGCTGGTAATTTATTAGGTGTATCAGGGCTCGATGTGGAAAGTGTTGAGCTTGTGCCAGGAGCCGCCTCGGCCCTTTATGGACCAAACGCATTTAATGGTATTTTATTTATGAATACCAAAAATCCTTATGACTATCAAGGATTAAGCTTAGAAGCAAAATCTGGAATTACAAACTCAGAAGCAGCTGGGGCCAATATGTTTTATGAGACCAATATTCGCTTTGCCAAAGCTTTATTTAATGAAAAGTTAGGGTTTAAAGTTAACTTCTCCTACATGGCAGGTGAAGATTGGCATGCCACCAATTATGACCAAGATATTGACCGCACAGGAGCCGCATTCGGAAATGATCAATTAACAACGAGTCCTTCTTTTGACGGGATGAACCTCTACGGTGACGAAACTAAATTCTCATTACCATTAGCTGCATTTGGGTTTCCACAATATGGCACCATCAGGGTAGCTCGTACTGGTTATAAAGAGCAAGATTTAGTTCAAAATTATGATGTTAATACCCTCAAAGCTGATGCAGCACTGCATTATAAGTTTACCGATGACCTAGAAATATCAGCCAATTACAGACTGGGACAAGGACAAACCATCTACCAGGGTTCACAAAAATACTCATTGATCAATTTGCAAATGCAACAATTTAAGGGTGAGTTGAAACATAAGCATTTCTTCATTAGGAGTTATGGGTCTTATGGTGATGCAGGTGAATCATACAATGTAGGGGCACTTGGTGCTTATATTAATGAGCATTATTTACCAACACCTCAGTGGGCACCCATTTATGGGATCTCTTACATAGCAGCACGTGAAGGTATGCCAATAGTACCTTTGAGTCTTATTGGTGAACCTGATATAAATACGGCGGATATCGATGCGAATGTTGTTGGAAACCCTCAAGGAGCTGAAGCTGCTCATGCCTTTGCTAGAAAATTGAGTGAAAGCAGCTTTGTTAGTGTAGGTAGATATGAGGCAGGCTCACCAGCCTTTGAAGCAGCCAAACAAGAAATCATTGCCAAGCGTTTTGGAAGCGGTGGAGCTAGTTTTATAGATCAATCCAGGATGTTTCATAATGAATTTAATGTAAATCTAAGGGATATCATAACTGCTTTTGACATGCAATTTGGTGGTAATTTTAGAAGATATATATTGGAATCGAAAGGAACTATTTTTAGAGACAAAGATATAGATGGGAATAGCACTCCGGTGGGAATAAATGAATTTGGAGCTTATCTGCAGCTAGGTAAATTGTTGTTTGACGACCACTTAAAGCTATCCGGTTCA
>JAUIFR010000076.1 GCA_030430325.1 Bacteroidia bacterium
GATTTGGTTGGTGTAATAGGTGAGTTCGGATTTAAGGTTATACTCATGCTCAAGCAACGAGGGCGGCAAAGAATTAAATTTGGCATGATCATCTTGCAAGGCTGCTAAAAGAATCGCTGCTTTGTTCTTTTCACTAAATTCGAAGGCCAATTGAACAAATTTTTCATTATTTGTATGTTCAAATAATTGATTAGTCGCCTCAATAGCTTCCTTATAAACGGAAGAAGTTATAAGTGCCAAATCAAGCTTTGAGGCCTCGGAATAAAACCCAAAACGAATGCTATCTGAAAGTTTAATAGCTATTTGGTAGGTTTCTAGTGCAAAATGTTTATATTCATACTCGTTTTTATTATTTAACAATACTTCACCTTTTAAAGCTAAGGCTTTGAGCAGCTGAGGCATAATCTTTACATCACTTATTTTGGGGTTATTAAGTAAACTATTATCAGAAAATGAATAACATGCGCTTTGGATTGCTTTTTGAATATGGTACTCAGCTTGATTTATGTCGTACTTTTTAAAGTATTCTGCCAACAATCTGTAACATTCCGAGGTTAAGTAATGTCGATCACCATAATTATTAATAGCTAACTCCAATGCCTTTTCTAAATATTTTTTTTGATTCAACCGTTCATGCTTTTCACAAATTTCAGCCAACTCAAAATAACTAAATATAAGTTTTGGATACGAATCTCCATATAATTTGAGTCGCAATTTAAATGCTTTATTAATAAAATATTTACCAGAATCAATTTTATTTAATTTAAAGAAAACTTTACCCAATAGATTAAGTGATACGCTTAAAAATTTTTCTCCATTTTCAATTTTGGTGTATTGATTAATCGATTTGTATAAAAATTTTTTTGACTCTTTATAACGTTGTAAGTCCATTAAAATTCTTCCATACCAAGCAAAAGTATTTGCAGAAGTATATATATCCTTTTTGTTAATAACTTCTAAATAATTCAAATAGTTTAATGCCTTTTTAAAATTATGTTTTGCCCAATAAATATTAACCATTTGATTATAACATTTAATTAAACCTGTACTTGCTTGTGTTGCATTAAAGAGTTTAATAGACTCCTCACAAAGCTTGATAGCACGAATTACACTACCCTTTGCATTAAATGTCTTTGACAAATAAAATTTTTGAATGGCTAGCTCATTTTTTGTTAGAAAAGTACTTCCCTTTGACACTTGCAATGCTAATTGATGATAAAGAGTTGCAGAATCTAAATCTTCATATAAATAATAATAAACAAAACCAATGGATTGATACAAGTAAAACTTTAGGTCTTGATCAATATCAACATCTTTGAATTTTTTCAACTTATCAATAATAGGTTTGATCTGGTCTGATTCATAGTTAAATGAATAAAACTTAGCCCATTTTGTATCTAGAAACACCTTAAACCACAACAAATGAGTGTTTTTTTTGCTTTTAAGAATCTCATTTGCTTTCCTTAGATAGCTACTTGCTTGATTGCTAAAGTGTAAATTTAAATAACATTCAGCAATTGTTGTATATACAATAAATAATTGATCCCAGTTTTCATTTTCGAACAACATTTGTTCATGTATTAACAAACTATCAATCACAATTTCATTATTTTCTTGAAACATCAACCTATCATACTGAAATAGTATTGGATAATTTGAAAGCTTAAATGCTGCCTCCGATTGTTTAATAACCAAGAGCAAAAAAACGATTATGATTACACTATAGCAATTAGTCTGATTCAATGCAGTATTTAATTTATAAAAAAAGGCCCAAATTTGGGCCTTTAAATCATTTACCTAGAAGATGGTGGGTCATCTAAAACACTTCCTCCTAACACATTTTTTAGGATGGTAGTTTTAAAACTTTCAATATTTAACTTTTCTAATTTAACTTTTTTAACATTCTTTTTCATTATAATTAATTTTAGTTAATATTAAATTTAAATATATCTAATAAATATCACTAATCCAATATTATTGTCAATTATATTTAATTATCACCAAATATTTAATCGTTTTCAACTTTATTTTGAAAAATAAGATTCCGTTAACCTCAATTGATGTGTTTGAATGATATCAATCAGAGGAATAGCTCAACAAGGGCAGAATCTGCCGCAAAGAGTATTTATAATATGGTATATGGGTAAGTAAATCTTGCGTGTAAAACGTTACTAAAAAAATAAAAAAATTTATTATTCAATATAATTAGCTAAATTCATTTAAAATATTACTAAAATTAAAATGAACAATATTACGATACTTAGAAAAAAACCTTTGATGCGTTAGATCAAAAATCAATTTAAGTTTTTTCTCGATGGTTTTCTTTTCAAATTTCTTTCCTTGAAGCTCTAACTTGATTTTCGAGATTTGTTGCTTAACCCGCATTATTCACCACCCTATCTATTTCAACCCAAAATTCCTTCAAAATCAAGCATTTACGAATTCTTGAATTTTCACCATAGCGCTGCTATGCTGAAAATCCAAAACCCTTGATTTTATTGGACTTTTGACTCTCATTACGATACTGTGATGAATAATGCGGGTTAAGATGTAGCGCTTTATCAGGAGTAGCTTCGTCTGAAATAGCTAGCAGCCATTCAATAGGGCTGTGCTTATCCATTTGGGTAAGTACACTTTTTTCGAATTCACTTTTAAAGCTGATATGCTCGTATTGACTGAAACTAATTAGTGACCAAAAAATTAGACCCAGCGTAAACATTGGTTGTTTCATGATAATTTTAGTTTTAGGTTCGAAACTAAAATATTACATTTTATTAATTGTTAACAAATCATCAAACATTTCCGCCAGAGCAAGTTTCAAATAAGCTTTTGAGCCAATACTCCTAATTTATTGTTAACGATTCTTTTGGACATTTTTTAAATCAAAAATAGGAGTTGTCAAGGATAATTTTGAACAATATTTGCTAAATTCAATCAATAATTGAATGAAATTAAACGTAATTAGCAAATTTCATTTAAAATATTCAAAAACTGATAATCAATTAATCAAATACAAAATAAAACTAATCAAACTTAACATTTACCCAATTTATCACCATTTATAAATAAACCAACACCAATTTTTACCATCAAAATAAACCTAATTTTTTGCAACATCAGTTTGCTTAACCTAAACTTAATTAATTAATTATGAGAAAATTGAAGATAAAAGATGTGGATAATTCATCTTATAAAGAGAATGATATCTTATCAAAAATACAACAAACTGTAGCCCTTATTAGGATCGATATGTTAATGCGAAAAGGGTAATCAATAACCCAAAATTGAACTTATACAGTTTTTAAACCAATTTGTTTTGGACAGTTCTCTTTTTGGAATATTAACGTTATAATTTTTACCTTTCATTGAATATACTTTGTAAAATTCTTCAAATACATTGCTTTTAAGACAATTAGAAATTTCTACAGCCTGTTGCTCATTATCTCCTTTATTTTTAAATCGATCTTGCAATGAATTTCCATTATATTTTGGCTCCTTAAAAAACGGATAACCACATCGAACAGAGACAATTTTTACCACCAACTGATCAAATTCTTTATTTTTATATTCAATTATATGATTGATATATGTTAGTTTATCAAATTTACTACCATTGTCTCTGTAATATTCAACTAAGTTATCTGGATGGTACAAATAGTTTTCAACACAGTAATAACCTAAAACATATAGTTGAGGATAGTGTTTCCTAATCTTTACAAGATCATCATCGCTTAAAAAATCACGATCAACGATTCCTTTATACTCATTTGAACCTTTTATTTTATGAAAGACATCGTTTCGATTCGTCGCAGAAACAAAAACCATTTGAGGAAATGCTAAACTGGCAAAAAACTCTTTATCTTTATTTTCAACGAAACAAATATCTTTACCTTCAAAAAGTGATGGTAGAAATTCTTTACCTATTGCAATTTCATAAATATCTTGATCTTCCTGCTTTGAAGGATTGAGTTCAATTGGCACATCAAAATTGATTTCATCAAAATCAATAATAGAAGCTTGTTCGGATTGCCTTGCATATTCAATAAAACCTAATGAATGAGATGCGGTCCAAATTTGACTATTCTCTGGAATCCAGTTTTCCGTAATCTCTTTTATTAACTTAAATTGTAACTTTGTGTTCAAATGAATGTCCAATTCATCAAAATAAAAAACTGCATCTTTAAATAATGGCCACCTACTCATCAAGTTAAAAAGTAAGTTGAATACCTCCTTTTCTCCTGCACTTAGTAAATTATAATGAATTTCTGATCTACCCTTTCGAAAAGTTATCCTAGCAATTTTACCCTCCAAGGGAGGAATTATCTCTATTAACTCTAGCCTTGTGTTATCATTATTTCCAAATATAGCACGAAAACTATTATTAATTGGTTCTACATATTTTTGTCTTATAAGTTCACTTGACTGTTCTCTGCGAAAAAGATCTGATAAAATGATTCCCATTATGTGGTCCAGGTCATTTTCGAATCGCTTATCTCGATCGATAAAGTACCTTGACCTGTCTGAATCATTTTCAATATCAAAATGACCACCTTGCCCAATAGCTGTTCTAGTTAATCGAGAAATTTGCCTAAAACTTGTCCTACCATAAAAACTTCCAGCAATTCTCCCTACTAGCCCCTTATTTTCAATGTAAGAAACCTCATCATTAGCCGTCTTAAGTATAATTTCTATTTCCTTACTAGGATCTTTTCGATAATATGTATTATAATCATTATTTCTTCCTCTACCTACTTTTGCCCATAATTCATTAATAAAACTAAATGCATCAAAAATACATGATTTTCCAGAACCATTTGAGCCAATCAATAATATTAACTTTGACTGTTCAGGTATACTTTGTATCTTTAAGTCTGTAAATCTCTTAAAATTTTTGAGTTGTAAGGAAGTTATCCGCATTACCTGTTAATTTATAATTGTAAATATATTGATATTAAATATATTTAGCAAATTTCATTCAAAATTTACCCCTCAAATACCTCCCCAAAACCCTCTAATAATGTAATCGTTTCCATCACATCATCTAGCTTAGTAGCCGGGTTGATGAGGCACATTCGAAGGACTTTTTTTCCATGAATAATCGTAGTAGCTAGCATGGCCTGTTGGCTAGATATGATTTGATCCGATACAAATTGATTAAGCTCATCGAGCTTATCGGATGGAAAACCTTCTGGTTTAAGCCTAAAATTAATTACCGCCAAACTTGGTGGTGCCACTATCTCCCAGCAGGATTTTGATTTTAAATGCTCAGCAACCTGCTCGGCAAGTGTTAAACTATTCTCTACGGCTCTGCGAAAGGTCCCTAATCCATATGTTTTTACCGACATATAAAATTTAAGGGCACGTAGCCTACGCGTAAGCTGTACCCCATGATCATAAAAGTTAATCTCTTCAGCATTTCCTTTTACATCACGCAAATATTCTGGATTCATCCTAAACGTACCTGCCAACCACTCATGATTCCGAACCAACACAGCGCCAATTTCATAAGGCTGGTAAAACCATTTATGCGGATCAATGGTTACAGAATCTGCCAATTCAATGCCCGCCATTATCTTTTGGCTTTGCCTAGCAAGCAATGCTCCTCCCCCATAAGCCGCGTCCACATGCATCCACAATTTCTCTTGCCGGCACAAGGTAGCCAGCTGATAAAGCGGATCCACAGCACCGGTATTGGTAGTACCTGCATTGGCAATTAAGCAAAATGGTTGCTTGCCATCTGCCCGATCCGCAGCTATTTGCTTTTTGAGTTTATCCAGTGGTATACGAAACTGCTCATCACATGGAATTTTTCGAAATTGAGATTTTTTAAAACCAATGATTAGCAAGGCTCGGTCCACCGACGAATGGGTTTGATCCGAAAAATAGATACAGGCATCTCCAAAATCCTCGCCCAGTTTTTCGTGTCGAGCTGTCACTAAAGCCGTAAGATTCGCCATGGAACCTCCACTCACAAAGATGCCACCTCCCTCCCGAATAGGGAAACCCACCAATTTCAACAGCCAATTGATCGTAAGCAACTCCAACTCAGCCGCCCCTGGAGACGAAGTCCAAGCACCAGAAAATATATTAAAGCCCGTAGCCAACGTATCGGCCAGTACACTAATATAGTTGCTTGGGCTAGGCACAAATGAATAAAACTTAGGATGATTAAGCAGTGCGCTATTTGAAAGGATGGTTTTTGAAACGATATCAAGCACTTTCGTGGCTTCCATGCCTTCTTCAGGTAGTGGCTCGTGTAGTAACCAGTCCATTTCGCTTCGACCTGCTTTAGCAATGGGATTTTTATTAGGAATATCCTGCATATGATCCACAATCATATCAATAACCTGATACCCAAGGGCCTTCATATTATAAGCTAAACGGTACTTCAGACTGGCTCATATATACTTTTTTTTACAAAATTAGTTTTTTCATGGATTATTGAGAAACACTTTTGGGCAATTTCATAAAGTTTTTTAAAAAAAATTGAGAGTAAAAGGGAGAATATTAGGTCTATTTACTCACTTTCATAATGTTTTGCAGCTTGAACAAGCTTATTCTTAATTCGATTACGGAGCCTCCTGGGGCTAATAACCTCAATAGACTCTCCAAAACCCAGTATGAGCCTTTCGAGTTCAAAATTTAGGTGAACTTCAATTTGAATGATCTGGCTGCCATCTTCCAATTGTTCAATGACCTTTTGGGAATGATGCATAGGCTTAGTGAGCACATATGGCACATTATAACGATCAAGCTTCAGGGTAACTTTTTGGAGCATATCCTCCCCCATTACTGTGACCCCAATGGTGTTTTTATAGTACTCGTCCCCATCAAATTCCTCCTTTAGATAAGTAGTTTTTAGGTTCCACTCAATACGATTGATCCGGTCAAGTGCCAATGTAAGTAGTCGCTTATTCCGTTCTAATCGTCCCACGACAAACCAACGATTATTAAACTCCTTCAATAAATAAGGGTGAAAGGTGATCGTTGAAGCAGATCTTGCTTTAAAAGATTGATAATCAATATCAAGACAAATCTCTTTTAGGATGGATTGATAAAGTAAGTCAAGGTACTGCAACCCTTTCAGGCCTTCATTTTTATCTAGATGAATGATTGGTGCTTGATGGGTCTTTTCCGTATAAACTTTATCCTCCAAACGCTGAATGATTCCACCAAGCTCTGAAAAAAGTGAAAAATCCTTGAACTGTTTAAGCATTTCCACCGTTTCGGTGAGCACATTCATGTCATTCTCAGTGAGTGGAATATTGGTAATGGAATAATTCTCATCTTCATATCGGTAATACTTGCGATCATATACCTCAATAGGCGCGTTATACCCCAGCTTATCACTGCGCATTAGTTGAATATCAAGCTGCACGGTACGCTTACTTACATTCACATCTCGCCCTTCAAACTCATATAGAGCCTGAGAACAAGCCTCAATCAGGTCCTCCAAGGTCCATTGCCGATACCTATTTTGCAGGCATTGATCGATGGTTTTGTAACGTATGAGTGCGTTTTTGTTCTGTGCCATGTTTAGTATTTAAGCCTTCTATTTTTTATTTTGTATTTTTCTAATATTTATATTTCAATCTTTATCGTGATTGTTTGATTTAAATTTTTGTATCTAGGAATTAAATTATCATTAACCAATTTTTAACTTTCTCAATATACAGTAAATTTTTATAACTTTTTTAAAATATTTTAAATATATTTTGCTAATTACATTCAATTTGTATATATTTTTATTTTGGGAGTTGCCTAGGACATGTCGTTAAGAAATGCTCCACAGGAGCATTTCAGACGTGGGCCAGCCTGCAGCGTTGGTACAACTGTCTTTCAGGCCGGGCTACAAAAGAGAAGACCTACGGTCGGTATCTTCGTCACTCTCGTGACTCGATAATGCTCGCAACCTTCGACTCTCGTCTCGGTTGTGTCCTAAAGGACCCAGCCATAAATGGCTGGCCTTTTATATCCCTAACTCAAATTGTATTTTTCTAATATTTATCAAACATTATATTTCATCCTTTTCTAGTAAATTCTCACTACGCAAAATAATTGCGCAGTAACCGCATTTCTTTGTATTATGAAAAATTCAAACAACAATACATATAAAATTAACGGAAACACCCTCATCAAACTAGGGTTCGAGCCCGATAAATGGTTTAGTGAGGCCATTAATCATATCAATACCAACCAACTTCAGGGTGAAGATATGATGAACTACTTAGCTCAATATAAAGCACCACCAAAATTAAAATTACAAGAAGGTGTAAATTTTGAAGTGAATATCGATGCAGAGAATGAGCTCGAAGCATCCAACGTAAATTCTGTGATCGAAACGATGACCCAAGTGATGCAAACACCTACGGTTATTAACGGTGCGATAATGCCCGATGCTTGCCCTGCCGGGCCTAAAGGAACGATTCCAGTGGGCGGCGTGGTAGCTACCAAAAATGCCATTCACCCAGGTATGCATAGCGCCGATATTTGCTGCTCGGTGATGCTTACAAATTTTGGCAATGCTGATCCTAAATCAGTGCTTGATGCCGCACATGCAGCCACACATTTTGGCCCTGGTGGCCGAGATCGCCATCAACAATATCGATTTCCGGCAGATTTATTGAAGGCCTTTGAGCAAAATGAATTTTTGGCTGATGCCCAAATGATACAAGCAGCGCGATCACATTTAGGAACACAAGGTGATGGTAATCATTTTTTATTTGTGGGGCAATCCGCGCAAACGGGCCATACTATGATGGTGACCCATCACGGATCTAGAGGAGTCGGTGCCAGATTATATGCCAAGGCCATGCGTATTGCCGAGCAATTCAGAAAGAAATTATCACCTGAAACGCTCAAGCAAAATGCTTGGATCCCTTTTGACACCCACGAAGGGGAAGCTTATTGGGCCGCTTTGCAAATCATCAGGGCTTGGACTAAGCAAAACCATTCATGCATTCATGATACCGTAGCGGAGACATTGGACAAAAAAATAGAGGATCGTTTTTGGAACGAGCATAACTTTGTATTCCAGGATGATGATATCTTTTATCATGCGAAGGGTGCAACACCCTTATGTGATAGCTTCTTGCCCGAAAGCTCTGATTTAAGACTGATTCCACTGAATATGGCCGAGCCTGTGCTCATTGTGAATGGTAAGGCTACAAAAAACAACTTAGGCTTTGCTCCACATGGTGCCGGTAGAAATTTGAGCCGTACGCAACATAAAAAAACGAAGGAGCATATGAGCATGCAAGAGGTATTTGAACTGGAAACGGAAGGGCTTGACGTGCGATTTTTCTCAAACGAAATTGATATTACCGAACTACCTTCTGCTTATAAAGATGCCGCTACTGTGCGCAATCAAATGGAACATTATGGACTAGGAAACGTAGTAGATGAAGTATTGCCATACGGATCGATCATGGCTGGAGACTGGCAAAAAAATGCGCCTTGGCGAATTAAGCGGAGGCAAAAGAAAAAGGAATGAGGTTAAATACGTGATGTTTTAGTATTAATTTATAATAAATGACTAAAAAAATGAGGTATAAAAGCAGAAAGTCAGGTTATTTTAATTAAATTTTGCAGAATTACTTCAGTAAAACGATAATTATAAAGGGCTTCAGTAAACCAACAAGTTGGTTTTATTCAAATTCCAGTGAATAATCCTTACTTTTGGTTAGTAATTTCTTAGAAATCGTAAAACCTAAAAAAATCGAAATTTCATCAAAAAATTGCTATTACGGCCAATTAAAAGCCCCAGCCTCAAAAAGTTATATGCAAAGGGCTCTAGCAATCGCTTTGCTAGCAAAGGGAAAAACAACCATACAGAACCCTTGTATTTGTGATGACACCAAGGCCATAATGAATGTAATAGAAGACTTAGGTGCCCAAATCACTATGGATCAAGGCAAGATAACTATAGTTGGAGGGCAATCGATCAATCAAAATACACTAAATGTAGGTGAATCTGGCCTTGGCATTCGGATGATTGCCCCAATTGCTGCGCTGTTTACTGAAAAATTGATCCTTCAAGGAACTGGTTCTTTAACCAAAAGGCCCATTTCGATGCTTGAGCAACCATTAAAGGCATTGGGGGCCAAAATCCAAACAAATAGTGGGCTCTTGCCCTTAGAAGTACAAGGACCACTTAAAGGTGGTATTATAAAAGTAGATGGGAGCATGAGCTCTCAAGTTTTGACTGGCCTACTTATGGCCTTGCCACTTGTAATAGAAGATAGTCATATTGAAGTAGTCAATCTAAATAGTATTCCCTATATTGATATGACCATTGAGATAATGAAAGCATTTGGCGTGGAGGTAACACATTCTGATTACCGTGTCTTCAAAATAAAAGGCAACCAACATTATCGTGCAATAGATTACGAAATAGAGGGCGATTGGAGCGGATCAGCTTTTCATTTAGTTGGTGGCGCCATAGCAGGTGAGGTCAAATTACAAGGTCTAAATTTGACATCAAAACAAGCGGATATACGAATTTTAGACGCATTAAAATCCGCTGGTGCATTCGTAAATATTGAGCAAGGTAGTATTGAGGTTCATAAAAACAAACTCAAGGCATTTACTTTTGATGCCACACATTGCCCTGATTTATTTCCACCCTTGGCCAATATGGCTGCAAACTGCGATGGCTCATCAGTTATAAAGGGCGTTTCTCGATTAATTCACAAAGAGAGTAATCGAGCAATTGTAATACAAAAAGAATGGGAGAAATTAGGTATAGCCATCAAGCTTAAAGAGAATGAAATGCATATAACTGGAGGCAAAATTAAAGGGGGAAGTATATTTTCTCATAACGATCACCGCATAGCAATGATGGGGGCTATCGCAAGCCTGACATCAGAGGGACCAATCGAAATAATTGGATTGGAGGCTGTTGCCAAATCTTATCCAGACTTTTTTAAGGATTTTAAAAAACTTGCAAAGCATAAACAGGAAATAAAATGAATACGTTTGGTAGAATTTTACGTATGAGTATTTTTGGGGAATCGCACGGGCCTTACGTTGGAGTCACCATTGATGGTTGCCCACCAGGAATAACGCTATCTATAAATGATTTCATTCTAGACCTTGGAAGAAGAAAAAGTGGTGCGAGAGGTACTACACCTAGGTTAGAAAAAGATCTACCCAATATTATTTCGGGTGTATTTAATGAAAGGACGACAGGTGCACCTATTACTGTATTATTTGAAAATACCAACGTCCGATCAAAGGATTACAGTAACTTGGTTAAACATCCTCGGCCAGGCCACACAGATTTTGTTGCTATGAAAAAGTATAAAGGGTTTAATGACTATCGAGGTGGTGGTTATTTTTCAGGGAGGTTGACATTGGCACTGGTTACGGCAGGTGTAATTGCCAAAAAAATTGTTCCTCAAATTAATATCTCAGCCAAACTTATTGAAGCAGGGGGTCAAAAGGATATAAACGCAGCTGTTGAGAAAGCTATTGAAGCAGGAGATTCAATTGGTGGAATTATTGAATGTAAAGCTAAAGGATTACCAGTTGGCCTTGGCAACCCATTTTTTAACTCAGTGCATGCGGTATTGAGCCACCTAATTTTCTCCATTCCTGCCATTAAAGGGATTGAATTTGGAGCTGGATTTGCTGCAACACAAATGACTGGCAGCAAACATAACGACAACTTGATGGATGAAAATGGAACAACTCAGACCAATCATGCTGGAGGAATTAGTGGCGGCATTACCAATGGCAATGAGCTCCTATTTAGAGTGGCAGTAAAACCAACTTCTAGCATTAGCTTACCTCAACAAACTTATAACTTTGAGACGGGTCAAGTTGAAGAGCTTATCATTGAAGGAAGGCACGATGCCTGCATCGCACTTAGAGTACCTCCTGTAATCGAGGCGGCTACAGCATTTGTTTTGGCCGATTTTATGTTGATAGAGCACCAAGTATAGCTTAGTTTATTTTGAATAAATTTAGCATAAATCATTCAATTACTATTGGTTTTTTTGAATATTTTTTGCTAATTTCATTTAAAAATTGTCAATATGCTGAAAATTGATCAACCAGTTAATTTATAACAAAGAAATCTTTGAGGCCACTAAGAACACTTTGCACGGCATAAGAAGCAAGTATAAGCCCCATAATTTTACTAATTACTGTAATTCCATAGTCTCCAATTCTTTTTTGAACAAAATTAGCACCTAGTAAAAGTAGCATCGTTAAAATTACAACCAACATGACCAATATTGTTGTAAAAATTTGTTCTTTAATAGTATATATATGATTATCCGTCATAAGTACTACGGCCATAATTGCTCCAGGGGAAGCTATTGATGGTATCGCAACTGGAAAAATCGTAACATGTTTATAGTCTTTGATTAGATGCTTTTCTGATGCAGGTTTACCTTCTCCAAAAATCATGGTAAGGGCAAACAAAAAAAGAATGACACCCCCAGAAATTTGAAATGCGTCTAATGACACTTGCATTCCCTCAAGAATGATTTGCCCAACCACAATAAAGAAAAGTAATATTAAAAAGGCAATAAAAGATGCTCGAACCGCAATTTTTCGCTTATGGCTTTGATCAAAATGCTTAGTTGCTTCCAAGTAAACAGGCACAGAACCAAATGGGTCAATTACCGCAATCAAAAACAAAATTTTTGTAATAACTTCAATTATCATTTGGACTTATTTTTTTGCCTTGGGTGGTAAATGAAAGTCCCTGCTGACCAGAAGTTGAAATCATAATGGCCTCAAAATATGGGTCGTTCGAATTCGGCATGATTGTCCAATCAAATAGCATGTTTGCACCGGTTCCACCAGCTTTGTCACGTTCATTAATAATAATTTCCACTGTTTCCATAGGAGCAATAAAAATGGTTTTGTCAATATACGTTCTTATTGCATGTCCCTCCGTGTCAAAATACACTGCCTTGTTTATGAAAACAGTGTCCATTTTATTCGTATTCCTTATGCTCAATGTAGCTGTCAAATCATGGGCTCTGTGCTCAGTCTGGCTATAAATTTGAGAATAAACTGAAAGATAGGTAGTTCCCCTAGTTAATGAATCCGTTTGCTTTAATACTATTGTTCTTTTCTCCCAATTTAGTTGATCCATTGAACTTTTTTTGACTTTATCTTTACAAGATTGATTCAATAAGGTTAAGCAAAGTATACAAATAATATTTTTCATAATATTTTAAAAATACACAAAAAGGTCGAATTATAATGAAAATATTAATTTTGATTAAATCATCTAATAAAAATAGCGGATTAGACTTTACTAAACCGCTATTGAGCATTAATTGTTAGTTGTTGGTAGTAAGTATTATTGTATTAAATCAAAACGGTCTAAGTTCATAACCTTGTTCCAAGCAGACACAAAATCTCTAACGAATTTCTCATTGGCATCATTACTCGCATACACCTCAGCAATTGCTCTTAATTCTGAATTAGAACCAAATATCAAATCTGCCCTTGTTGTAGTCCATTTTACCTGATCCGATTCCCTGTCTTTTCCAACGAACAACATGTTGTCATCTGTTTTTGGGATCCAATGCGTGTTCATGTCCAATAAGTTCACAAAAAAGTTGTTGTTCAGTACCCCTGGCGTATTTGTTAATATGCCGTTATTAGAATCATCAAAATTAGCATTAAGGGCTCTCATGCCACCCACTAATACCGTCATTTCAGGTGCCGTTAATGTCAATAACTGAGCCTTATCGACAAGCAATTCCTCGGTATTTAAGGTATATTTTTTCTTCTGGTAATTTCTAAACCCATCTGCCATAGGTTCGAGTACAGCAAATGACTCAATATCTGTTTGCTCTTGCTGGGCATCCGTCCTGCCTGGAGTAAATGGAACTTTTACATTCATCCCTGCTTGTTTTATAGCAGCCTCGATAGCAGCATTACCACCCAGAATAATCAAATCAGCCATGGATACTTTCTTGTTTCCGGATTTAGCGTTAAACGTTGATTGGATACTTTCATAAACTGAAAGAATTTTTTTCAACTGCGCAGGATGGTTACATTCCCAATCAATTTGAGGCTGTAACCGTATTCGAGCTCCGTTTGCACCACCTCGCCTATCCGATCCTCTATACGTAGATGCAGAGGCCCAAGCCGTTTCAATTAATTCATTATGAGCCATACCTGAGTTAAGAATTTCATTTTTTAGGCTTTCGATATCTGCCTTTGAAATAAGTTCATGATCTCTTGCAGGAACAGGGTCTTGCCAAATAAAATCTTCCTTGGGTATTTCTGGTCCCAAATAGGTTGACTTTGGTCCCATATCCCTATGGGTGAGCTTAAACCATGCTTTAGCAAATGCATCATCAAACGATTCGGGGTTATCAATAAATCCTTGACAAATCTTTTTGTAGGCTGGATCAAATTTTAAGGCTAAATCAGAGGTAAGCATCATTGGCCTGACACGTTTTTCTTTATCAAATGCATCTGGGAATATTTCTCCAACATCTTTGGCTACCCACTGATGTGCACCGGCGGGGCTTTTAGTTAATTCCCACTCATTATTAAACAATGTACTTAGGAAAGCATGGCTGTATCGTGTCGGCGTAGGTGTCCAGGTAACTTCAAGGCCAGAAGTAATGGCGTCTGGGCCCTTTCCAGATTTATGTGAACTTTTCCACCCAAATCCTTGTTGTTCAATACTTGCCGCTTCAGGTGATGCCCCAACACTATCCGCAGGGCCAGCTCCATGAGTTTTACCAAAGGTATGCCCCCCTGCAATTAAAGCGACCGTTTCTTCATCATTCATTCCCATTCTAGCAAATGCAATTCGAATATTTTTGGCCGATGCAACAGGATCAGGATTACCGTTTGGCCCTTCTGGGTTAACATAAATTAGCCCCATTTGAACGGCAGCTAGAGGGTTTTCGATATCTAAATCCATCTCCCCATCTTCATTTAGTCTTCTTGACTCCAACCAATCTCCTTCTGGGCCCCAGTAAATATCTTCTTGAGGCTCCCAAACATCAGGCCTGCCGCCA
>JAUIFR010000310.1 GCA_030430325.1 Bacteroidia bacterium
ATGATACCATATTAGTACTAAGTGAAGGGCTTCATCAAATCAATTTAAACACAGGTAAGGGTTGGAACTTTAAGGTGAATTCTTCTAGTGAGGCTGCATCTTATGTGGCTAATTATACTTTTCTTCCCATGTTGCCATATACTGTGCTTGGTCAATTTCTTGTGCAGATGGCTGTAGCAACAGTGACAACAATTGCTACTTCGACTATAACCGATAACCACCTTACTTGGGAGCCAACCAATAGTTATGGTAATTCGAATTTTGTAGTAAATGGTGATCGGATTTATATTGCTAATTTGCATCAACTTACTTGTCTAAATTTACAAGGTGAGGAGCTCTGGACATACATATTACCCAAAAAAATAACTTCAAGTTCGGCTCTTTTTCTTCAGAATGGAAAGCTATATTTGCTTAATGAAGCATGCCTGATGAACGGCAAAAAAGGAAAACCATATTTAGCCTGTTTTGATGCGCAAACCGGTAAAGAAATATTTTTATCAATGGTGCTAAAGGCTGGCAAGGTAAAATCGTCTTTTATTGATCAAAATGACCTGCATGTTCTTTTTAAGAAAAAGTTAGTTTCCATCTCCCTTCAAACTGGGGAAATTAACCACCAGATCGATTTGAATGAACCGTTATATGAATCTACTTTCTTGCCCCCCAACCATTTTGGTAAAAGGAATGCTGAGGGTGTCATTGAGCCCATTGCTTTAGTAGATACCAATAATTTTTATCTTTACAAAGATGAGATAATCTATAAAATAGATCGGAAATTTGGTGTAACAAAAAAGGATCTCGGTTACGATCGCTACCAATATTTAGGAGAGTGGTTTGGGCATGCATTTTATAGTGAGGGTGATAGTCATGTGTTTATATTGTCAAAAGATAAAAAAGACATGGTAAGAATAAACCAAATAGGTGGTTTTTTTAGAGATAATAAAACACTTTATATGTTTACGGACAATAAAATCTTTGAATTGGATGTAAACCAGCTATTTTCTGAAGAATAATCGTTTAATATAATTTTTTGCGTATGAAGCGACTGACTTTTATGATCATAATTTTTGGAGAAATTCTGACATACGCCTCAAATGGCGGAATGCTAGTAAAGATCGGTGAAAACCTTCAAACAAAGCAAGTAATTCAGGCAAGGGAGACCTCTTTTCCGTATTTTATACAACTCAATAGCTTTAATACCAATAAAACGAAGGCCATTGTAACGCTGGCTATGCCCAACGAATCGCTATGGGCACCAAATAAACAAAAAATGTACACAGCTATATTAGATTTGCAAACCAAGAAAATAATCCATATCGAGCCCAAAGTGCCTTGTGATATTCATTTGGTTGATGAGTGGATGGTAAAGCGGTATGCTAATGAGATGGTTGTTACAAATATTAATACAGGCATTACCCTAAAGGATAATTTACAAATAATGGAAATAATAGATGCGCAGTTAATGGGGCTGGCTTACCGCAATAGCATCAATGAGCATGAATTAATTGGTTTTGATATAGTAAATGGGGAGATCAAGTGGGAAAGAAAAGTAGAAAAGAGCTTAGGTTGGCAACAAACTATTGCACCAACAGATTCCACTATATTAATATTGGCCAATAACTTGCATTATATCAACCTCAGAACAGGTGAGGGATGGGATTTTGAGGTAAATTCTGAAACAGATATTACGGAATATATCTTTGAGTATACACAGCCTGGTGCTATGAGTTGGTCGCTTTCAGGTACTATGGAAGAACATAGTGAAACTTCGCCAACTAAATATGGTAACTCTAATTTACTTTATCATAAAGGGCGCGTTTATATTGCTAATAGAAAGGGGCTCACGTGCATCAATTTGCATGGCAAAGTGCTTTGGCAACAACAACTCTCCGTGCAGGCAACTACCAGCTCCAAAATTTTACTACATCACAATCGTGTCATCATGATCAATGAGGGGGTCATGTTGCAAGGTAAATACCTTCGAAAAGTTGGCATACCCTATTTAGCATCCTTTCATGCCCGAAATGGCAAAAGAATTTATCATAATAGATTGGGAAAATCGGCCAAGCTTATTTCATATAATTTGGATAAGGAACGAATCAATCTGCAGTTCAATAAGCGCATACTGTCTTATTCGCTAAAAAGTGGCCAACTAATCGATGAAACACCAATTGATAATATGTTTAATGGCAGCGTTTTAATGTCGAACGATTATTATGCTGAAATTAACCCTGGAAACTATTTGCCATTAGTAGAAATAGATAAGTCTCATTATTATCTTAAAAATGGGCAAGAAGTATACCTTGTTCATCGTCAAACAGGTAAAATTAGTTCAAAACATAATATCAATGGCTTTTTTAGACATATTGGAATAATAAATGATGCGAAATTGTTTGAAAAAGAAGGTTTTACTTATTTGTTGGAAACCAAATCGGAGAGTATGATCAAATTATTTAATGGAAATACGTTATTTCATAATCAATCTGCCCTGATTGGCTATCAAGATAATAAACTTATAGAAATTGCTTTTGATCAGTTGTTTCCTATAGAGTAATGTTAAATATAAATTTATTCAATAAAATTTGCTAAAATCATTCAATTATATTTTTTTATTCAATAAATTTACCTGAGTTCGATTCTAAAAAAGAGTTAATTGGTTAAAGTTGGAGTTGTTTTGATATTTGATGGCTGGTTTTTTTGGTAAAAAAGAATAGGCAATGAGTCCAGCAATGAGGT
>JAUIFR010000077.1 GCA_030430325.1 Bacteroidia bacterium
CTCGAGGATATAGAAATATAGACAATTTTATTAATATGATTTATTTTATTGCTGGTAAACTTAAATTTAATTACCCACTGTATTTAACATAGAACCAAAAATTTGAACCAATTAGGTATCAAAATGGCAAAATATTACATCTTGAATTGATATGCTATGCAGATTGGGGTGATGTAATTTAGCCGATGCTTATTGCTAATTTAACTGGAATATGTAAAAAATGGTCTAAATTACCTGCCTATCGAATCGATAGTAAAGCCAAATTCGTTTTCCTAAAATAAACTATTGGTCATTTATACTTTTTAAACCAATTTTGCAGAAAACATTTAAATCAGAGATTGGTTTTGATCAAATTTTGCAAAATAAATTGAAAATCAAATTTTAACTGCAGCCACAATTAGCATCCAGATAAACCTCTTTTAGCTCTTGGCTGAGCTTTTGTGGATGAAACACCTCCATGGCATGCTTACGAGCACTTTGTGCCAGCGCGACTCGTTTTTCCTTATTTTGAGCCAATTGAAGGATCCCCTTAGTAAGTGCATCAATATCGCCGGTTGGTAGTAGCAAGCCATATTTCCCTTGATCAGTAAGCTCTGCTGGCCCGCCACAGTCACTGCAAATTAGTGGTTTCTCATAAAACATGGCCTCTAGGCAAACCATGGAAAATGACTCTGACATAGAAAATTGTAGAACGATTGATGCTCGCTCATACAGCTCACTCATATCCTTCTGGAAACCAACAAACTGGGTCACCTCTCCTAGCCCATACTGTCGAATCCGCTCCTGGAGCTCTTTGCGAAATTCTTCATTTTTTTGCAATTGTAATGTATCACCGACAAATCTGAGTCTGAGCCTTTTATCTTGTTGAAACGCCTTCTGAAAGGCCTCAACGATTAAATCTTGCCCTTTTCCTCTTGTAAAATTAGCTACACAAAGTAGATTGATTTGCTCCTCATTATTCGTCGCAGCCCTATTTTCCTCGCTAATTTCTGGGACATGCCCCATATTATCATGGATGACCGTCACTTTTTTAGATGTTGGAAAATCCTTTTGGACGGCTTGAGATACGCAAATTATTTGATCACCATATCGTAAAATACTTCGCTGCCAATATTTATATAATAATTGTACATAGCTATTTTTAAGGAGCCTTACATGATAAATTATTCGCAATTTAGGGTTTATCATTTTCAAGACAACACCCAACATATTATAAAGGTCATTGATATGCACCATGTTAATACCTTCCTTTTTAAGGAAATTATTGATTTTCCTGGCATTAATTATAAGCCAAAATATATAGAATAAGCTTCTCCAATGCCTACGTAGCTCAACCAATTTAAATTCTAAAAATCGTATATTACTTTGTTTAAGCAGCTGAATTGTACGCGTTTGTTTAGGAATTACGAAAATAAACTCCAACTCCTGTTGAAGTAAATTGATATTATTATAAATCGACTTGAACGCGCCAGTTACTCCGTCTGAATTCTCAATGATCAGTATCTTTTTCAAAATGCAATCGTTCTATTACTCAATTTTGGTAATGCTGCTTGGTCCAAAGCATTAAGCTCAAATACTTCCAAGCTTGATAGCCCAGATATAATTGCTGCTCTAAATTGTTAGTATCAAAATGGCTTAAAACTTGGCGAATCATCGAATAATCTATTTGTGGCCAAGCTCTATTAAATTCATGTTCATTTAAGTGTGTATGAAGGGTATCACTGAATTCCCCTTTAAACCACTTATAAAGTGGTACTAAAAATCCTTTTTTGGGACGATAGATAAATGAATTTGGTACATAGCGCTCCAATAATTTTTTTAATAAATATTTTTGTTGCCCGTTTTTATATTTATAGTGAACAGGTAACCGCATAGCAAATTCTATCAACTTATAATCTAAAAAAGGCTCACGCCCCTCAATACTATGATGCATAGTAGCCCTATCAACCTTCATGAGCATGTCATCAGGCAATAAATAACTAAAATCCCACGCCATAAAATGTGCTAAAGGACTAATATTAACATTAACAGAAGAAGGGTTGTGCAAATATTGATTCACATATTTGTTTCCATTTGCTTGATCTAAAAGATGCGTGATTCCATTGCTATTCATAAATTGATAAAATTCAGATGAATTTTTACTCGAAACCAATTGAGCTAGCTTTCTTAATTTTGTCTTGGGGTATATTTGATAGGTATTTTGCAAAAAAAAATGCATCGGCTTTGCTATTATTGAAGGTATTTTGCCAAATTTATTGAAATTACTCAAACAATGCAGGTAATTAGGATACCCACAAAACAATTCATCCGCCCCATCTGCTGATAGAACCACCTTGATACCATTTTGCTTTGCTAGTTTGCTCACAACCGACGTAGCAATGCCAGATGCATCATGAAAGGGCTCATCATACGTATTATAAAACTGCTTAAAGTAATTAGCCGCCTCTTTTAACGGCATGATTTCCTCGGTATGATCTAAACCTAAATAGTCAGCAGTTTGTTTGGCATGAGGTGCTTCGTTAAACGATTCTTCATCAAAGCCAATTGTAAAGGTCCTTATATTGCCGTAATGCTTCCTTAGAATGGCCGAAACAAGTGTGCTATCAATACCTCCACTCAAAAATACCCCTACCGGAACATCCGAGACCATTCTATAATTAAATGCCTCCACTAATATTTCCTCAAGTTGATCAAGCATCTTTGCTTCACCAAGATCTGGCAATGGATCATTTAAGAAAGGGGTAATGGACCAATATTGTCGTTTTGTAAGTTTATTATTTGTATAATTATAGGTCAAGTAGCACCCTGGTTCTAACTTGCTCACTCCTTTATAAATCGAATGTGGTGCAATGGTATAGCCATGTACTAAATAATCTAATAATCCATTTTGGCAAATCTCAAAGTCTCCTGTAAGCACTTTTAATGCCGTTAACTCACTGGCAAAGGCAAATTGATGCCCAAAATGACAATAAAATAGTGGCTTTACTCCTGCTCTATCCCTAAAAAGGCTTAATTCATTGGTTGTTTTGTTCCAAATAGCAATGGCAAACATCCCATTAAACTGATGAACCATCTCTGCGCCCCAATGGTCAAAAGCCATAATGACAACCTCCGTATCACTATTTGTATTAAATGTATAGCCCTTTTGCTCAAGTTGATGTCTAATCTCCTTGTAATTATAAATCTCACCATTATAAATTAATACAAGATCTTGAAAATAAAAGGGCTGATTCGCCTCATCTGACTGATCAATGATGGCTAATCGACGATGACAAAACCCTATGGGAGCATCAAAGTATATTCCCTCAGCATCAGGCCCGCGATGTTGCATACTTGCACCTACACGATGCAGTTGCTCATGCTGAAATTTATCACCCAAAAAACCAGCTATACCACACATAAACTCTTTAAATAATTCTGCTAATATAACTATAAATGAATGAAATTGATGTTCCAAATCAATTATCTATCAGATAAGTAATATTTTGAATGTAATTGATGCCCAACAACTATAATTTTGAATGTAATTTGCAGAATACATGCAAAAAACCATGCATATCTGTTTTCACACCCCTTGATGAAATTAAATTGTCCTTAGGCTGTCTCAAAAGCAAACAGTCCAACAAAAAACTAATTTATTAAATTCAAAAATAATAGACGAACTCCATACAACCCTCCATATACCACTATAATCAATAGTACATTTTTAAGTATCAATAAGAATATACCCTTATACTGCACAAAATTTAACGATAACACTGCACTAAAAATATTAAGTAAGCCTGTAGCTATACTAAAATACCAAATTAACTTAATGGGGTCATCGACCCAATAACCAAGAGCCAAAACCCCCATTGTTACAATTAAATTGATAATTTTGGCGAACATGAATATGCGTTCTTTATTTAAAATCCTATAAAGTACAGAAATCGGAATTGCGCATAAGGCAAAAACATAAAATATTGACATTGCTGAAGCATAATTTCCAGCAGAGGCCCAATTATTTCCTAAAACAAACACAAAGATTATGTCACCAAATGCAAAAATAATGGCAAATGGTATTACACCAACAAGTACAATTTTACCGTAAAGTTCCACTGTTATATTACGCAACTTTTTAAGTCCTTGATCTGTATTTTTGACTTCCGCTGCCTTTTGTAAAAATACTGTTGCAAATGCATTTCCTAACATTTGCATAGGATAATTCAGTAAGCTATTAGCCATAGCAAAATATCCAACATCTTGACCTCCAAAAAAGTATGTATAAGTATAAATAGGCATCAGACTGGTAATGCTATCTAACCAATTAGCAGGTAAGGTATACATAGGGTAAGCCTTATATTCAATTGCTACGTCCTTTAGGTCCTTCACATTGATTTTTCGAAACAACTTGAAGAAAGTTGATCTAATTTCTTTGGTTGATAAGCTTAAGATGGTGGCCATCTTGTAGATCATTTCACCAATTAATAATCCGAGATAATACCCACCAAAATGAATGCCGTAGGTTAGTGTAAAACCCTTGGCAAACAACGCACTAACAAACTTAGCAACAGCATCTTGACGGAATTTTTTTTTACGTACATTCCAACTGCTCCAAGCTCGTCCCAAACAACTCAGAAAGACGAAGGGTATAATTAGTAAAAATCCAATTTTAAGCGTTTGATCATCAAAAAAGGCTAATATTTGATTTCCAAATAACCAATAAATTAAAGTAAGTAAAATACAATTGAGTATTATAACTATTAATGTTAGCTGCACTAAAGTGAGAAACCGGCTTTCGCTTTTGGGTAATATAAATGCATGTGCATAGTTGAGGTGCACTATCATGCTCAAGTTTGTAGTAATAGAATTTATCAAAGTAAATACACCATAGGCTTCGGGCTCATATATTCGGGTAATGATTGGTGTTAATAAGAAACTAATGATAAAACTAGAACCATTACCAAATATGGACAAGGAAACATTTTGCATGAAGGATCCCTTCTTCATTATACTTCTAACACGCTGCAAAATGCCCTGAATGGTATCTTTTAACAAATCGATTTTCATTTTCGCTTCAAATCGCACCAAATTAACGCGTTATTCAATCAATTCATAACATGTTCCATCATTTTTATTACGTATTCTAAAAGAATAAATTTAGATCACATTTATACCTTATTATTTTATTCAAATTTTAATTTATTTAACAAATCAAGCCAATAATCTTCAAACTAATAATTAATTTTTCAATGGATTATTTGCATGGTTTATTGTTTTATTTTTTAAGGTCATCTCAGATAGATTTTTACCTCCTTTTATTCCAAAATCAAGCGTTCGAATAGGGTAAGGAATAGTAATATCATGCTGATCAAAAGCCTTCTTAATGGTCATAATTGCCTTACTGCGTGCCTGCAAAAAACTGGGCTCATCCGGATAATCGATCCAGAACATCAGCTTAAGCTGTATCGAGCTACTAGCGAATTCTTCAAAAAACACTGAAACTTCCTCTTGCTTTCGAATAAAAGGTAAATCATTGATCAATTCAAGAAGTACATTTTTAACTTTTTTCAAATTATCTGCGTAAGAAACACCGAGTTCTATATCGACTCGCCTTTTATGGAGGCTTGAATAATTGGTCAACACATCTTGTATTACCATTTTATTTGGAATATAAACTTGCTGCCCTTGAAACGATTGAATAATTGTTTTGCTTAACTTGATCTTTTCGACTGTGCCCATCACACCATTTGTTTCAATTATATCACCTATTTTAAGTGGTTTTCTAAAAATCAAAAACAAACCACCCATGATATCTGTTGCGGATTCTTTAAAGGCTAAACTTAAGGCTAAACCAGCAATACCAGCACCAGCCAATAAGGAAGTAATCGTTTTATCTAATTTTAAAATACTTAGAGCAAGAAAAATACCCATTCCCACCATGACAAACAAAACAATCTTAGGAACAAATTGCTTGAGCGCTTGGCGCTCACTGAATCTTCCTATTATATTATTGGTAACTTTTTGAGCAAATCTGGCTAAAACAAAAAAAGCCGTCAAAACTATTACCGCAACTGTTAAGTTGGGCAACATAAGGATTGTTCCTTCCCACCAGCCAATAAGTTTGTCCGTGAGCAAATCATATATATATTTTAAATTGAATTCCATGTGATTTAAATTTTAGTTCAAATTAATACCTTAATAATGCAATTACGGGCTCGCCTTCGATTGGCAATTGATGCGGATCGGTTAAAAAGACCTCTCCACCATACTCCATACATTTAGAAGTAATCAAGTTAATGAGTGAGGCGTTATTATTTAGAGCTTTATCATCCAACAAGACAGTACGGTTGGCCTCATCATATAATCCAAATTGCTCGGTGTCTTTTTCAATAAAAAGGGCTTCGATCCTTCCGTCAACTGCAGCAGGCACAATTTTGTCAAGCGTATGATGCACCCTTTTTCCCCCATAAAAAAGCCTAATTTGTTTCGCATATTGAATCTGCTCTTTGGTCCAATAATTTTTTACCATATTGGAGGTGGTCGCATGTATTTTTTCTATATCATATAATTTTGGATTTTTATCTATGAATTGATTAAAAACTTTAGGGTAACTCGTCAGTTCATTATACATAGCAAAATACTGGTCTTCACATACTAACACCAAGGGGTATGCTTTATGCTCTAATTTTGACTCCACCACTTCATCTACGATCTTAAAATATTTTAAAAGCCAACCATTTTTATCATCTTTACCTTCTCCTTGGCCATGATAATGGGCCTTTTGTTGATTGAAACCACTTCTAAACTGCAGGCTCTCTTCAAAATCCTTTTCGGTCTGGTCAATTTCTTCCTGAACTTCCTCCTTTATGGAAACTTTATTGATTTCATATGCATTAGCCACATACAATTCTGAATGACCTACTGACAAACTTAGCACGTAATAGGGCTTAATTTTTTGCATTAAAGGCACCAGTGGAGTGATGTAGTAATGGTTATTCACATATGTTAATGGCTTAAAATGAATGGGCATTGGATAATAATGCATTTCATGTTTTGTAGTGAATATAGCCAGGCCATCTGCTTCATTTCTCCAAAACGTTCCATCTGATAGTAAGCTTTCAATTCTGGCCAGGTATTGGCTGGCCTCATGCTTACTAATCATCTTACGCTCAAAAACTTTATATACATCTTTAATGGCATTTTTGAGATGTAGTTGACCGAGGCTTTTATACACCTTTTCACCATGATGAAACAACGGTATATAAATGGAGGTGCAGCGCTCATCTTGCTGAAGTAAGAGCATATTTAATATGCTAGGTGTGATGGGGCATTCTATTGTATTGATCATAACTATAGTATTTTAATTTAAAATGGTTAAATTTGATTGATTAAAGAATATTGATCGGCCTACCGTAAAAATCATACAGAACCTTTTCATAAACTTCATTTACGGGTTCATCTGGATCAAATTCAGGTGACTCTTTGATATCTTCTTTGGACAAGTCAATGTTTACTTGCTGGTCTACATAACTAATTTCATCCATCATTTCAGTACTTATAAGTACTTTTTTACTCCATGGCATCCAATTACTAGTGTCCACTACAATAAAATCAATTTGCCAATTGAAATCATCAATAATGAGGTCATCCACATGACCAAGCTCCCCATCAATAGCTTTAATATGATAGTTCTTAATTTCATTAAAGCTCCGAAGGCTAGTTTCAATATCCTTTTCTCCCTTTTTCCGTATGGGGGCTTTGATAGGACGAGGTGGATGTATGAATAATGGAGCACCTATAGGATGAACATGAATGGACGACCAATAGTACTCTTTTATATGGTAATGCTGATGAAGTTGCTCTTCAAATTTACGTGAAATGGGCTTATTATCCTCAAGTTCAGGACATTTCTCTAAGTTAGATTTAGATAGCTCAACAGGAAAACTCCGGCTTCCCCAAACAGGTTTACTCAAGAAAATTCGGGGTACCAAAACCTTTTTACCAGGGGTTAGAAATCCCAAGTCGGCCATAAGGTAACGGATGATCCAGGTATCTTCATCAAACAAAAAGTCAACCACTTTACCTTTAGAACCGTCATTTGCTTCTATATTATAACTTATTAATTCTTTTAGACTACGTTTCATAACATTAAAAATTTAATTATTGTTAGAACTAATAAGGGGGAATTAATTCAAAATGACCATGAGTTAGCTCAAAAAGACAATTGATTTATGTCAACAATAGAAGAATTTTGGCATAAAACACTTATAATTTAAACGTATTTTGCTAAATTTATTGATTATATTAAGGTGTCCGGAAAAATTCACAACATAATCTTGGAGCAGGTGCGCTTAACCTTTGCCTATATGACCCTCATTTGATTTGAACGAAATTGGCAAATTACATTCAAAACTAACAAACTTGCTCTACTTCAATGAGCTTTTGCTTATCCAAAATGGTAATTTGAGTGCCATCTACTTCGATGATCTGATCATCTTTTAGCTCTGAAAGTGTCCGAACCAATGTCTCGGTGGACGTTCCAATATTAATGGCAAAATCGGCGCGAGAGATGGGTGCCTCTAGTTCGTTTTCTCCGCATAGCTCCAGTAGTTTCCGGATGACGCGCTTCCTTACTGAACTGTACGCAAGGTGCATAAGTTCTTCTTCCTTTGCCGTAAGCCCCTTTGATATGAGCTTAATAAACTGGCTAGCCAGCCCCATATTTTGTTTTAGCTCTGTTAAGAAATCTTGTTTTGGAATTTTGTAAATAGTACACTCCATAAGTGTTTCGGCAAATTCTTCGTACGGTCGACTCTCCAAAATAGCTTGATAACCAAAAAAATCACCCGACTCATACACCTCGGTTATGAACTCTTTGCCATCAGCATTCATTCTATATGACTTTATGCTCCCCTCTTTTAGATAGTATAAATAATGGGCATCTTCCTCGGGTCTAAATAAAAATTCACTAGCTTGATAGGCCAAGCAACTATACTTATCTGTAATATCATCGACTGTAAATGGAGTTGGGGCATGCGAGGTACTGCTACCATATAACTCATATTTTTGGAGGCGCCTTTCAATCGCATCTAATAATTCGATATCTTGAAAGGGTTTGGTGAGAAAATCATCCGCACCTAAATTCATGCCCTTTCGAAAATCATTTTTATCGGCTTTCGCGGTCAAGAAAATGAAGGGGGTACGAGCTAATTCCTTATCTTTTTGAATAATGTAAAGTACGCCATATCCATCTAACTCTGGCATCATCACATCACAGACTACTAAATCTGGCTTCCAAGATTTCATGGCTGCAATGCCTAATTTGCCATTTTCAGCCGTGTTTACTTCATAATGGGATAGCTCCAATAACTCCGCCATATTTTCTCGCATAATGCGATCATCCTCAATTACTAATATCTTCTTCAATGTGGTTGATTTAATGGAAACTTAACATAAAAAGTGGTACCCTGGTTTTCTTCACTTTCATAGGAAATATGGCCTCCCATGATATTCACAAATCGCCAAACGATACTCAATCCAAGGCCCGTTCCCGAAATACTTGCAGCATTATTGGCCCTAAAAAATCGCTTGAACAAGTTTTTTTGTTCGCTTGTGGGTATACCAATCCCTTGATCTTTAACTGCAATTTGCATAAATTCTGCCTTAAATTCGGATTTCACCTCGATTAAAGTATTTGCTGGTGAATATTTTATCGAATTGGTAATCAGGTTATTCATTATATTTTTTAATATATGCTTATCAAGATGGATCGTTTGATCTTCACTGGATTGAACATATTTAATTTCCTGTCCTTTCTTACATAACACCTTTATTTCCTTAATCGTTTCATTCATAAACGAAGGTATATTAATCTTATTATAATGAACCTGTACTTTATTTTCTTCCAATTTACCCAGGGATAAAAAATCATCTAATATGGTGTTAAGTAACGTAATAGACTCTTCGATTTTATCAAAATGCGTTTCAATTTTAGGGTAATGTATTAATTTTTCCCAGTTTGGTTTATCCTTTTCGAGGTATCGTTTGATGAGTTGGAGGGAGGAGAGGATACCTGCCAGTGGAGTTTTAAATTCGTGAGAGGCAATCGACAAAAACCGGGTTTTAAGCTCACTCAGTTCTTTTTCCTGTTCAAGGCGGTCTATGACCTTATTTTTGAGCTCCTTTTGTTTTTTGACCTCTTTTTCGAGCTTTTTTCGCTTAGAAATATCACTAAATATCCCTACAAAATAGGAGCTACTTTCGCTGATAGAATGCGTCAACTCAAACTTTATGGCACAAATATTTCCTTGATGATCAACTAATTTAATATCCGTTGCATCATGTTGATCATGCGCATTGTCTAAGTATTTTTTTAATTCTGAAGTATCTGAGCTGTCAACAAAGTTGAATAAGGGTTTACCTAACAGTTCAAGTTCAGTATACCCTAAAAGTTTTAGTGCAGTGGGGTTCATCGCCTTCAAAATTCCCTCCTTATTGATAATAATTATACCAATTAATGTGGAATGATAAATGGATGAAAGCCTGATATTGTTTTCGAATGAATTTCCGCTCATAGAAACCTATTTTGGTTAGGAATTTCAGAAAAATTAAGTAATTCACAAAAATATTTAATGTAAAAATTTGGCACGGAAAAACTTGGCAACAAAACGGGTTCCGTCCTTTGGACCCAGCCATAAATGGCTGGCCTTTTAGACCTACGGTCGGTACCTCCGGCTTCCGCCTCGATAATCTAACCCGAATTATATCTTTCTAATAATATCCACAGATCTAATTGGTATCATTGCAGAAACAAATGAAATTTAATCCCCACCTTCATCTCGTTTCTTTTTTAGCATATAATAAACCATTACAATAGCATTAATAGCCAACAATATACCTAAGGCAATTCCTATGAAAAAAAAAGACCGTTCGCTTATACTACATGTGTGTGTGCATATGAGTAAAAAAAGACCACTGTAAAACCAGTTGATAAAAACAGGAATCTTTTTGTTATTTGGTTCTTCTATGTTTACAACAAGGCTACCAATTGCATTATACCCGCAAAATATGGCGCCCAATAGATAGAAATAATAGAGACTTTCACAATAACCATAATAACTATATTCATCATATAAATAAACTATGTAAAAGCAAGATGCTGCCCCATATATAAAATTAATAAGCTTTAGTTTAATTGAATTCATGTTAAAATTAATACTGTTACTAAAATTAGGACCATATAAACCAAACCACCCCAGAATAAAATATTATGGTAACGCAATTGTCGAAACATATACCTTAGTTTAAAGCTTATCACACCCATAATAATTGGAGCAATAGAACAAAGATACATTGTACCAATTGAAGCCATACCTGACCATTCCCAAAAGAAATGGGTAAGGATAACTACCAATACACCACCATAATGAAAAAATAGGAAGAAATAGCCCTTGATGACAAACGGACTAACCTGCTCCTTTTTCAAGTCCAAATAAACCTTCAAATAAGCAACTAATCCCAAAGCTGGAATTAGTAAATGGATAAAAAGCCCCATTACTATATCATCTATTTCCATGCTACACACGTATTTTTTATTATGGTATGGGTTATACTTATTAGTAAATTACAATTGCAATTTGTTACCTTTTTCTAAGATAAACCTGAGGTTAGCGTGGAGTAATCAAAAGGTAGTCTAGAAAAGTGTATCTAGGTTGAAAAAATTTACAAAAGTAAACTTATTAATTTCAATGTAATTAGCAAAATACATTCATTAAACTAATAATTTTAACGAATTTAGCCTATTTTATTCAATATATTTGCTATTGCTCTCGCTTCTCATACTCATCTAGTATACGTTGATAATGGCCGGTCATCCGCCTATGATAGGCCATCAAAGTATCTATAATTTCGGGTTTGAGTGTAGGATGATCATTTACAAAATAAGCCATTCGTTTCACTTCACCCAGTATTACATTCTGCATTTTTTCTCTTCTTTCTTTGGCTACAAGTGCTGTAATCTGTGCGGTGCTAATTGCTTTATTATGATATTCTTCAACTAGATTTTTTCTATAAAGATTATTGGTTACTGAATCAAATTTAGGCCTGATATATTCTTCAAATTCAATATACTTCTCATGCTTGGACTTTTCCATCTCACAAACACTCTTTACACTCGCAGCCATTTTGTCCAATTCTTTATTTGCGGACTGTAGTATACTATTCCAGTATATTAATGCGCCCCATGAAATTATACACAGTACGCTTAAGGTTGCGATAATAAATTTAGAAATGTTTTTATTGTTCATGATTGCCCAAGATAAATTTAAACTATTTTTTTGTATAAGGTAAAATTTAATTTCTTAAAATATTGTGTTTTGTAAATTTACCTTTCCAATTTATTCATAAGCCGAAAACCTTCTCTTATCCCTACTTTTCAAACTAGCCACCATGATTTTTCTAGCAAATTTTGCCAATTTTGTTCTATATTAATCAAAATTAGCAAAATACATTGAAAAACCTACCAAATAAATTTGGTGGGTTTATTTTTTAACCTTAATTCACATTCGCAGGTACAACTTCAACCCATCGGCCAGCATTTCGAGCATGTATCTCATTATCATACATGGCCTCCCCTACCACAGCTGGTAAGTAATATCTCCCTGCATAGCTGGCATGTAACCTTACAATAAACGTCTTACTTCGATTTTTTGGTAAATCAAAATAGGTGAGCACACGGTCATCACGGATGTCCTGATAGCGCGGTGTATCACCACCCAGCTCATGGGCTTCCATACGGGTATTGTAAACCTCCCAACCTGATGGGAACACCTGGCTGAGCGCTAATTCTTCCAAATCACCTCTAATGCCGCTATTTGTAAAGGTTACTTTTGCCAAAAATTCAGTACCCTGCTCTATTTGATCTACAGCTAACTGCCCTCCTTTTAAGTCCGTATACGCTACCTTCATGCCAAGCGTCTTGGAGGCAGCAGGCTCAGTTGACTCCAACGGTTTTCCTTTTAAGATGATATTTGCATAAAGTGTACCATCAGTGGTATTTTGAATGGTCACGGTACCTGATTCATCCTGCTCAAAAGGTATCTCAATCTGGCTAATGGCAAGTTGAGTAGCCGCATTAGCTTTTTCCCCATTTAATGTATAGGTATAGGCAAGCTCCTCCCCTTTCGTATGGCTAATGGCTGCTTTGGAATAAGCCATAAGACTAAATGCCGTGGTTTGTGTGGACATCCATTGGCGCTCATCACTTAAGCGATCCGCAATTTGCTTGAGTAATTCATAAGATTCTGATTTCCAACCTAATGCAACTAATGTTTCCAGGATCATAGCCTCATCTCGAATATGCGAACCATAGGTATTTGAAAGCTCTTGATATGGGCTAACCTCATGTGAAAGTCCCTGAATTAACTTTTCTGCAGCTTCAATCTGCCCCTCAACAGCATAGGCAGCAGCTAAACGCCATTTGGCCGCCGGCAAAAGCATACTTGACTCCCCAAGCCGATTCATAGCACCCATTTCTGGGCTTTTATTGAGTGCCAGTGTGTATAGTCGATAAGCCTGCACAAAATCATCTCGATTATTGTCATTTTGCTTTCTCCATTGCTTTGCTTGCCGCTTTTGGTATTTTTTCCAATTCTTTAACAAGGATGAATTCACATGAAATCCTTTACTTTTTGCCTCTACCAAGAAGTGACCTGTATAGTTCGTACTCCATGCGTTCGACTCTGACTCACCCGGCCAATATCCAAACCCACCACTAGCATTTTGGAACCCTTCTAGTTTTTTGATGGCAGCTTTTATGTTTTTATCAATATTCGACTGCTGCTTAGAAGATAATTCCACAATATCTGCTAAAAATAATTGCGGGAAGGCCGATGAAGTCGTTTGCTCCACACAACCATGTGGGTATCGTATTAAATACCTTAACCTTTTTTCTAAATGAATGGCCGGAAGCTGCGATACCTCTATCATGCCTGAATTCGTACCAGCAATACCAACAGCCGCATATTTCGCCTCCCAAGTTTTACCAGGTTCTATGACCTTCGTTAAGATATTGGTATGTTCAGGGTTTGGGTTGCGTACATCAAGTGAAACATCATACGTGGCCTTCTTATTACCCGATTGAGCTGTAATCGTAACCTTTGCAATGCCTAATTGTGGTTTTACTTTAAGTTTGAAATACTGTACTTGTTCCCCTTCCTTCTTAAAAGAATAGGATTTTGTTTTAGCATCCATCACTTGAAGCAGGTTATTGGTTTTCACGCTTACCTGTACATTTTTAATGGTTGGATCCATGGCAAATACATTTACTGGAAGGGCAACTTCCTCATTGGGGCCTAACACGCGAGGTAATGTCCCCAATACCATTAGTGATTCTCGCACAGGTACTGCTTGCTCCGCATTACCGTAGGCTCCTTGATGACCCGCAACTACCATTACTTTTACTGAACCTACATATTTTGGCATGATAAACTCATGCTTTTTCGTTTCACCTACATCAGCATAAAACGGTCCAAAAAACTTTACCACTGGCTTAAAGCGATTGGCTTTGCTACCATCTTTTGGTTTTTCGTCAAACTCAGCACCACCACCTATGGATAAAATACGCTCTAACTTACCACCCATTGCTCCAACCACGTATTCGTACATATCCCAAGTATTAATTCCTAGTGCTTCTTTAGCATAAAAATAATCGTGTGGATTCGGCGCTTTATAACGCGTAAGGTCCAATAGCCCCTCATCGACTACCGCCAAGG
>JAUIFR010000078.1 GCA_030430325.1 Bacteroidia bacterium
ACGTATCTTTAGTCCTCATAATTGGGTGTGTTTTGGTAGCTATATTTGATTTTTAACTTACTTAAATATAATACTTTACACCCAATTTTCCTCCCTCTTTATGAATTTTTCGGGTTAAAATACGATCTGCTGGATTATTTAGTATATCATCATCCCATTTCGTATGCGAATTCTGCCACGCTTTGGCTGAAAAGCCAGCAAGAAGAGCGTACAGAAGCTATGGGTGAGCTGCTAGCCTTTGCACCTAGCTTTGATCCGCTACCTACAAAAGACGGTAATGAAGACTTAGGCCGCGGGCCTATGGAAGAGGTACAAGATACAGTGAGAGGTAGTCTCATGCCACTTAAATGGGCTGCCAAAGAGTTGGAATATATCAGTTCTTACTTCAATAGCAAGTTGTTTTCGGGTAAAGAGGCTACTGAGAAGCGCTTTAAAGATGAATCCCCTAACTATAAGATTCTTCACATCGCCACCCATGCCAATGTGCAAGATGATAGGCCGATGTTTTCACGTATTTACTTCACCGATGATCAGGATAGCCTAGAAGATGCGGCTTTACATACTTTTGAGCTCTATAACATCCCCCTTAAAGCCGAGCTGGCAGTGCTCAGTGCATGTAACACTGGTTATGGTAAGACCGTACAAGGAGAAGGCGTACTCAATCTAGCCCGTGGCTTTACGTATGCTGGTTGCCCATCGGTAGTGATGAGCCTGTGGAACGCCAATGATCGCACTACTGCGGAGCTCATGAAGCATTTTTATAAGCATTTGGCCAATGGAGAAAACAAAGCCGTGGCTTTACATAAAGCTAAGCTAGACTACCTAAAGCAAGCCGATGCGATCAAAGCTCACCCTTATTTCTGGGGGCAATTTGTAGCTACAGGAGATATGCGACCGGTGGCTGAGAAGAGTATTTGGTGGGTTTGGGTGGTTGGTGTTGTAGTTGTTTTATTGCTTTTTGGTGTTGTTTGGAAGGTGAGGAGGCGTAGGGTGGTTTGATTCGTGATTCAGACCCTTTTTACTGGCTTAAGTTTACAACTTAAGCCTAGGTATAGTTTTGCTAGATCAGTTGATATATGAAATGTTTATCACACCTGGTAAACCTGCATAATTACTTGCGCTGCTGTAAATATACTGCTCTGGTTCGAATACAATTTGTGCCTTTACGGGATTCATATGAATATAATTTAAGCGCTGCAGCATCATTTGATTTGTAGAAAGCTCGATAGGTCGGTTGTCTTGCTGCCAAACTTGGTATTTTGAGTTGTTTCGATTCTTTAGCGCAGCAGCTTTAAATAGCCACAACAACCACTTTTGCCTACTTTCTTGCTGATTATTTATTAACGTTCTAATCAGTTCTTTACTTGTAAATTTTTTAAAATCTCTTATAACATCAGATAGCCTATAAGGTGGAGATGCCGAAACGATTAGGTGAATTGTAAGTCTTCAAAGAAAAGTGAACTTTAAAGGGTAAAAAAATAAGATAGTAATTATGTGCAATATAGTAAATTATTTTGATACTGTTTTTTTCTTTTTTTAAGGGTATTGATTTTAATTTGCTGCCTTTTCTTTAGCCTATTTTCAGCTTTCCCAAAATAGACATCAGCTGGCGTTAAATTGTTTATACCCTCATGATAACGTTCAAAATTGTAATAATGCACATATTCCTTGAGTTTTTCTTCTAACTGGCCTGGGCTATAGTAACAATCTAGCTTTACCACATTCTTCATGGAGCGATGATATCGCTCGATCTTTCCTTGTGTTTGTGGATGCATAGGTCTTCCTCTCACATGCTTGATTTTATTGGTTTTCAAGTATGCTTTCAGGTCATTGGCGATGTAGCAAGACCCATTATCGGATAATAGCTTGGGTGCTTTCTTTAGATTAACCATGCTGCTAGCCAAAGCTTGATCCACGCTACTAATGACATCCTTTACTTTCATTGTTGAACACAATTCCCAGTAAATGATGTAGCGGCTGTAATCATCTAAAATAGTGGACAAATAGTACCAGCCCCACCCAATGATCTTAAAATAGGTGAAGTCTGTTTGCCACATCTCATGTACCCTAGTGGTTTTATCTTTAAAGCTATCCGAGGCGCTATTCACATGGAATGCAGGCATGCTAATGAGTCCTGCGTCTTTTAATATCCGATATACGCTTGATTCACTAATGTAATAGCAGTAGGTATCGGTTATTCGCCATGCAAGCTCTCTACTAGATAATTCAGGCCTTTCCATGGCTAACTTTAGCACTTTTTTACGATCAGCTTGATTAAGCTGGTTCCAAGTACTTGTTCGCTCTGTTTGTTTCCTAGCTAACCCATCATACCCATCATTTTGATAGGCCGTATACCATTTATAAAATGTGCTCTTATTCACTCTTAACTCCTGCAAGGTCCGGATCACACCTACATCAGATCCTTCTACCAAACGGATAATTTCGTATTTTTCTTGTTGACTGTAATGCATATACCGTTTCCTTTTTATTCTTCCCCACTTAAGTTTTTTTTCAACACCTTATTCTCTAAGGAAAGTTCGGCCACTAGCTCCTTGAGCGAACTGTTTTCGTCTTTTAATTCCCTTACCTCGGTGGTATTAGCTTCGCGAAGGGTATCGCCATTGAGCCTCTTTTTGCCCGCCTCCATGAAATCTTTCATCCATTTATAGTACAAAGGCTGGGAAATCCCCTCTTTTCTACATAATTCTGCTACTGTTCCTTCTCCACGCATCCCTTCAATGACAATCCTGATTTTTTCTTCTGAACTATAAGTCTTTCTGGTTTTTCGTTTGAGCTCTCCCATTAACGAGCTCGCATTTTGCTTTTTCATATCTGTAAACTTTTAAAGGGTTGATAATTAAATGTAACACTTTTTTATCTCTTATTTTTACCCTTTTTAAAGTTCACTTTTCTTTGAAGACTTACACTGCTGGGAATATGCCCTTACTAAATGATCCGATCTACCATGAACTCGCCATGCAGGAGTTTGAGCGACGCAAACGAAATGATACTATCATTCGTAGTGCCATGGCTGCGATTTCGATCGGCTTGGCTATAGCTTCATTCGGCAGTATGAGTGGTGTATCAGCAGCTATATTAGGAGGGCTAAGTGTGGGTGTAAGTGGCATTGATGCCTACATGACATACCATGAGTATGATCAAATTGCCCCTGCAGGCAATACGACCTTCGATCCCGAAAAGGTACTTACCGATGAAGATCCTTCCGTGGTTTGGGTGATTGCGAGTGCTGCCGGCGCCTTAGCTGATGGTATACAGCTGGTAAAGCTCGCCAAGCAAATAGCTACCCTATCCAAAGTAAACAAAGCGCTAGAACTGCAAAATCTAGAAAAAATTACCGCAAAGCTAGCCGGAAAGATTTCTGAAAAAGAGCTGGCCATACTAAATGACAACCTCCACATACTCGAAGGCCTTCGCAAAACCCGCCAACAAATTGCCCACAGCATCGTAAAACATAGCAAGGAAAAGCTCGATCTACCTGCCATCGAGCAGGCAGTGGACATCTACATGCTCCAACATAGCGAAGAGTTGATAAAAGCAGCGAAAAGTGGTAGCTTTAAGCTGAGTAAGGAAGCCCAAGAGGAGGTTTGGGCAGTTTATGGGTTGGGTGAGGGAGAGAGGGGTAAGGTTTTGATGGAGATTAGTGTCCAAAATAGGTTTAATAAGTTAAGTAAAGACCCACAGACACTAATGCTTAATCAGAAATCTGTAGAAGAAGCAAAAGCAATATTAGAAGCAGAAAATCAAGGCTTGATAGTTAATCCTACAAGACCCAATTTAGAAATTGGCGATCCCAACTTAGATTTCAAAATAGATGGCCCAGTACCATACAAATGGGCTGATGTTAAAACTCCAATAAATAGAGGTGACCTTAAAAAAATGGCAATTAATATTGGAAAAAAATCCAAATTACAAAAAGGAGGTGCGCGAGATGTATTGCATATTATTGACCTTAAGAATATTCCTGTGGACTATAAATTAAATTTTCAAAAATTTGTGATAGAAGGCGCCGGAAGCTCAGATGGCATGGTTTTTATTAATAATTAGTTAAAGAAATATGATAGATAAATTCACAAAATTACTCACTACCACTAATGAAAAAGCATTAGATATAAGTGAAAAAAGGTTTGTAGAGGAAAAAATTGATAATAATAAACTTCAGGGATCAATATTTTATAAAATTGAAATGAATAAAATTTCTCTTAACAATATAGATTTCACAGGAAGTAACTTTATTGAATGTTCTTTTGTAAATTGTACATTTAATAATATAATATTTCACAAATGCGATTTTACAAATTGTGACTTTAAAAGTTGTGATTTTAATGATTGTATTATTACAAAAACCGACCTTAATGATGTTGTATTTAGTAACAATAAGCTTCAAAATATTGATTTTAGTTGGAGTTATTTAAGTGGTTGCAGCTTTGATAATGTAGAATTTACTAAGGTATTTTTTGCAGGCACACAAATAGTTGATATTAATTTGGTGGCTACAAGTTTTAGTAATGTAGAGTTTGATGTTAAACACCCATTAAAGTTTTACTTGGGTGCCAGTTATAATGAAATTGACAATTATGAATATTTTAAAAGTGCTTTTTGGAATTAAATGGTTAACCCAAAATTTTATATTACGCAGACTTGTCATATTTGTTGCAGACTGGTTCAATTTTTCATAGATACAAGAGATAAGATCCATGTTTTCAAATTCAAATATATGTTCTATATTTTAGTATTTTAACCATTTTATAATATATTTGTATTACTAAATTATACAAATGGACATCCAAATTGAACAAGAAATCATAAAAACACGCCTTGAGGGTCTTTATAGAAGAGACCTGGATTAAATATAAACTGCATACCGCTTTTTATACTGGAAATATTAATACCATAAAAGTAGCTCAGCTTTATAGAAACTTTTATTTCAGTTTAAGGTGTTTGCTTTTAAGGGGATCTTCACACTCCGCACTCAAATCGCAAGGCAAATAATCGACAACTTGAAAGGTAAGGTCGATTATCATGAGTTGCAAGGAGCAATTGATACCTATATGATTCAGTACACCGATGAGTTGCTCGGAACTGGAAAAAGTGGTAAGTTTAAGCTGAGCGCTGAAGCCGAGCAAGAGATTGGGGAGTTGTATTGGATGGGATCAGAAGAAAGGAGAGCTTTATTAGATAAAGCTGATGAGGTAGGAAAAATTGTAATTAGTAAAATTAGAAAAGATGGTGGAATTAAAAGTGAGCTAAATATATTAGAAGCCCTTGAACATCTGAAAACTAGAAAAGCAAGTAGACGTAAAAAAGGTATAGTGGGGTGTCATGATGATACCGTCTTTTTTAATCAAAATGTAATTAGAAGTGTTGATGCAACTAAAATATCTGATTATTCTACTGAAATAGGTAAAATAGTTGACCAAGTAGAAGAGATCGTAATAATAAATAAGACATCTCACTCAAAAGTACCTGGAGTAACAATAGTAGAATATAAAATCCCTTCATTAAGTAATACAAATCCTCCATTAACTACAGGACAGTTAGCTACACCAAGTAATGGGGGTATAAAAACATTATATGATCCGAAATTAATTTTAAACAACTTTAGTCACCAGCTTGTTGGTATTCTTCCAACCTAAAGTGGAATATTCCCATGCTTCTTCTTTGGTAATTTCTGCACTTTGTTTTTTAACATTTCAAAAGCATTCATCAGTTTTTCCCTGGTTTGATTCGGAAAAATCACCTCATCCACATAACCCCGACTTGCTGCTCGGTAAGGATGGGCAAATTTCTCTTGGTACTCATCCACTTTTTGTTGGAGGGTAACTTCGGGATTATCTGACGCGGCAATTTCTTTTCTAAAAATGATTTCAGCGGCGCCCTTCGCACCCATTACGGCAATTTCGGCAGTGGGCCAGGCAAAATTCATATCAGCTCCAATATGCTTGGAGTTCATCACATCATAAGCTCCACCGTAAGCCTTCCTAGTAATGACAGTTATACGAGGCACAGTAGCTTCACTAAAGGCATAAAGTAGCTTGGCGCCATTGGTAATGATGGCATTCCACTCTTGGTCAGTACCTGGTAAGAAACCGGGCACATCCACTAGTACCAATAAAGGGATATTAAAGCAGTCACAAAATCGAACAAAGCGAGCCCCCTTAGTGCTAGCATGTATATCTAGCACACCAGCCAATGAAGCTGGCTGATTGCCTACGATACCAATACTTTTACCACCTAAACGGGCAAAACCTACCACAATATTATCTGCAAAATCTTTATGCACTTCCAGAAAGCTGCCTTGATCCACCGTGCCTTCAATGACTTCCTTAATATCATAAGGCTGATTGGGGTTATCAGGTACAATTTCGTCTAATTCATGCCTTAGCTCTGAATGTTGCACCTCATAAGGAATGCTTGGTGGTTGTTCTTCACAGTTTTGAGGGATGTAACTAAGTACTTTTTTAAGGTGCTCGATGCACTGGAGTTCATTAGGGCTGGTAAAGTGTGTTACACCACTTTTGGTGCTGTGGGCACTTGCTCCACCTAGTTCTTCCGCGCTTACTTGCTCATGAGTTACCGTTTTTACTACGTTTGGCCCAGTTACAAACATATAAGATGTCTGCTCCACCATAAAAATAAAATCTGTAATGGCAGGCGAATACACCGCACCACCGGCGCAAGGCCCTAAAATGGCTGATAATTGGGGCACCACACCCGATGCCAGCGTATTTCGGTAAAAAATATCAGCATAACCTGCTAGCGAAACTACTCCTTCTTGAATCCGGGCACCACCTGAGTCGTTTAGGCCAATTACAGGGGCACCGTTTTGCATAGCCAGGTCCATAATACGCACGATTTTCTCAGCATAAGCCTCTGATAATGAACCACCTAAAATAGTGAAATCTTGAGAAAATAAGTAAACTAAACGCCCGTGTACGGTGCCATAACCTGTGATTACGCCATCACCTAGGTATTTTTGTTGATCCAGTCCAAACTCAGTCGAACGATGTGTAACCAATTTGCCAATTTCCTGAAAAGAACCCTCGTCTACGAGCAAGGCAATGCGTTCTCGGGCAGTTAGCTTACCCTTGGCATGTTGTGCATCGATGCGCTTGGTACCGCCACCTTGTAGCGCTTCCTGGTTTTTCTCTTTTAGCTGCTCTTGTTTATCCTTCGTAACTTTTCCGTTTATTTGCGTTGGCATATGCTTCATTTTAATTTTGACTTGAAGATATAAAATCTTGGTTTATTATGGAAGATTAACCTGCATTCAAATTATCTTTATCCTATTTTAAGCTTTATCCAATTCTAGCTCATTTTTAATTAAATATTGTTAGAAATTACTCATTCTCGAACGAATTTACCCCACCAATTTTAAAATCAATCCGAAATTCATTTAATTGCAGATTGACTTAATCATGTGGCATTGGAAACACCTGAACGCTTAGAAAAAATGACAAATTTCGAGCAAGTTTATCAGCAATTGTTTGATGAATACTATCGTCCGCTTTGTTATTTCGCGTTTAAGAGCCTAAAAGATTTAGATTTGGCCGAAGAAATGGTACAAGAAGTGTTTTATAAGCTTTGGAAGGGGCGTCAAAAAATAAATATTGAGCATTCAGCAAGTGGTTATTTGTATCGTGCGGTTTACAATGAGTGTATGAACTGGCATAAGCATCAGCAAGTAGTACATAAATACGAGCATGAACAAGCTAGTAATATCGATGTGGCCGCACACGATTATGCTGCCCTCGAGTTGCAAGAACGAATCACGGATTTAATTGATGAAATGCCAGAAAAAAGACGTGAAATATTCCTAAAAAGTAGGTTTGAGGGGAAGAAGTACAAAGAAATTGCGCAAGAATTAGGAATTTCCATAAAAACGGTTGAAAATCAAATGGGAAAGGCGCTCGCTTTCTTTCGTAACGCTCTTTCAGACTATTTTATTATTGTTTTATGTGCTGGATTGTGTTTTTTATCATGGTTTAAATAGGGGTAAATGGAGCTACGATTGTCTTAAATATGAAACCTATGGATAAGCAAAATTCACATATATCGGATGAGCTACTGGCCAAATATTTCTCTGGCGAAGCTAATGCTGATGAATGTAAATCAGTAGAAGCTTGGGCAGCATTATCTTCTCAAAATAAACATCAATTTGAAGCGGGTCAGAAAATATGGTTGGAGACTGCTTTGCCCGAAAACTTTCAAGTCAATGAAAAAATGGCCTGGGATAATATAAAGCAACGTATCGCAGAGGATGAGGGCATTGAAAAACCAACTCTGCAATTGAAGCTCCCGAAAGGAAGCTGGGCTGTTGCAGCTTCAGTTTTATTTGTAATAAGTTTTGGGCTTTATTGGGTTATATATTTAACAACGCCAAGTATCGATGAGCTGACTTGGTCGGCCAGTCAACCAGGAAAATATACATTGCCTGATGGAAGTATAGTTACCCTAAATGAAGGTAGCAATTTGCATTATAGAATAGATCAGTTTAATAAAAATGATCGCGCTGTGGTATTAGAAGGGGAAGCCTATTTTGAAGTGATGCCTAACCACAAAAAGACATTTATGGTTCATAGTGGAACCCTAACCACAAAAGTGCTTGGAACTAAGTTTTTGGTACGTGCATATGAGAAAAATCCAATTTTGATAGCTGTAACGGAGGGAAAAGTAGGACTTTTTAAGGAAAATAAGTCATTGCTAGAACTCACTGCCAATCAACAGGCCACCTTTGATTCAATTAATCATACTCTTAATCGGCAGCTGCTTACTGATCCCAATTTACTTTATTGGAAAACGAAGACATTGATTTTTGATGATCAACCTCTAGGTGAAATCGCAAAAATATTGTCTGAAAAATTTAATCTAAATATAAGTTTATCGCTAACAAAAGCAACTTCGTGCCAATTTACATCTACCTTTTCTAATCAATCGATTGAAGAAATTTTAGATATAATCTCGACTACACATGGCTTAAGTTGGAGACAGGATGAAGATGGTTATACCATATATGGAGCTGCATGTGGGGAATAAGATTGAAATTAATCGTAATAGTTGCCTTATTAGCCAGTAATTTTACTTGTTGGGCGCAGGTTAATATTCATAAGAAAGTTACGGTGCATGCAAATAATTGGCAATTAATTGATTTGTTTAACCATTTGTCGCAAACTCAAAATTGCTATTTTGCCTATGACCCTAGTAATTTACCTACTAAGCGGTTTACAGCAACTTGGCAGCAAAAGTCAATACTTCAAATCTTGAATGAATGCCTAGGTGAGCCGTATACGATTAAAGTAAACGGTGCTCATATCATTATTCTGAAGGCAACTGTTCCACCAAAAAAAAAATCGAAAAATAATTCAGTGACCATTTCGGGCACGATTCGGGATGCTAAAAGTGGCGAAGTACTAAAAAATACCTCTATATTGGAGGTTCAGGAGCTTCAAGCCACCAATACAGATGAAAAGGGCTATTTTGAGCTTTTAGTGCCTGAATTAGAGGAGTATGGCTTAGTCATTTCAAACTTTAATTACCAAGATACGGTCATCATTGGCCATCGAATCAATAATAACTTACCTGTCATTAATATGGGCAAAGAGAAACGGCCATTATTAAAGGAAAAGCTAACTGCTGTGCACCAATGGGTGGGGGGACTTATACCCAAATCACAACGAACGGTAGTTGAAAATACATCCAACTTGACTTACCGATTGGCTCAGGTTAGTTTTTTGCCATTTGTAGGCACCAACTTCAAAATGAGTGCTTCATTTACCAATAAATGGTCATTAAATGTTATTGGAGGATATGCTGGCGGATCACGTGCCCTTGAAATCGGTAGTGTTTTTAATATTTTAGGTAAAAATATGAACGGGGTTCAGGTTGCGGGGGCATTTAATTTAGTGGGCGGCAAGGCAAAGGGGGTTCAAGTAGCGGGGGCTTTTAATTATGCACAACAAATGGAAGGTATGCAGATTAGTGCTATTAATGCTACAACATATCAAAAAGGTGTTCAAATTGGCGCTATAAACTTGGCCAAAAAGCAGCGGGGGTTTCAAATCGGGGCTATTAATATAGCAGATTCGGCAACTGGAGTTTCTCTTGGGCTTGTGAATTGGATAAAAAATGGCCATCACAGCATCAACATAAGCACCAATGAATTTTTGCACACCCGATTAACGTTACAGTTAGGCACGGACAAGTTATATACAGTTTATACAGCTGGAGTGGGTCCAAAAGGCTGGTCTATCGGGATGGGACTTGGTACTCAGGCCAATTTTAATGCAAATTGGGCGGTATTGATAAAGATAATTACGCAACAAATGAATGAGGGAAATGGTTGGACGCCAGCACTAAATTTGTGGAGTAGCTTACCAATATTGGTCTCTAGGAAACTAACTCAGCACCTTCAAGTCAATATTGGTCCTGTGTTAAATTATCATGTTTCTAGCTTGCAAAATAGCGAGGGTCAATTCACTTCTACTATTTCACCTTATGCGTTAGTGGAGCATTATATTCGAGATCAAACACGCATGCAATGGTGGGTTGGTGGCGCTATTGGTGTTAATTTGTCATTTTGATGGTGTCATTTAAGAAAGATTTAAATTGTATTATTCTGATAAAATAAATTAGAAAAGTGCAATTAATTTCTGTAAAATACTTATTTTTTGTATTTTATTGATAAAATTTTCTTGGTTTGGTTATATAATTAGCTTTTTTAAAAGAGGTTCTTTTCATCTGAAAAACAAATAAAATCAGTATTAATGGTAAACAACTAGTCACCCACCACCAATAAGGCACTTTCTTTTTTTGAATTTGAATGGGATCATTATTTCCAATTTGAATAAAAGTAAACCAGTAGGCAGGATGTGCTAAAAGTGGATCAGTGAGCGCAATAAATATGATTGGCCCTTGACTTATTGTTATAAAGGCTTTTTATGAATTGCTTATAATCACCATCAAGTGTTTTCTGATAAAGCCACGCTTGATGGACTAATGTATTGGCCAACTCGTTGTAAATTTTTTGGGAAAACTAAATTTTATACAGGAATTTGCCACTCTCCATTTTGAACCATCATGTTGATCGTATCCTTGTGATAAGTAGGCCCTAGGTTTTTATAAATTACTCTAATTTGATGTTCTGAGATGGGGTCCAATTGTATTTGATATATACTTTTACTGGTTACCGAATCAAGGTTGACCTCCATTTCATAGCTATAAAACCAATTAGAGATTTGAGTGCCTGCTATGATGGTATTTTGACCAAGTTCATATTTATGATAAAATAGATTGTTAGGTATAGTATAGGGATGGCTTAAGTGATAACTAAATTTTTTGATGCTTTTGTCTAGACTGGGTCGTACATCAAATCTTGCCTCATTACCAATAGCACCATATGGTGTTTGTGTGATGAGAAGTATGGTGTCATTAGTATTAATTTGCTGACTCACATACTGAATGAGTCTTTGTATAGACTCATCTGAAAATCGTAATTCCTTTTGGCTGGGAATAAAAATATTGGTTTGTGTAAATAGGTGGTAAATAATAAGCATCATGCAAGCCAATATAATACCAATTGAGCTAATTTTATTCATATGTTAACTATATATATTTATATTATTATATGTAATAATATTTTGTGAACATTAAGGTAAGCATGGTTGTAAATGTATATTATTTTTTGGTTGTGGGCTTTCAATTAATAGTTACTACTCTTTAAGTATTTGAATTTTACTGATTTATATCAAATAATTTATTTTCATTAAATTGTATTTTTCTTAGTAAATTTAGCTGAAAAGTACAATCAAATTTAAAAATTTAGCTGTTTTTTGTATTTATTCAATATTTTATTCTTTGTTTTATCTTATTATTTTTGGTCTTCAATTACTTCTTAAGCTTATGATCTTTAAGCAATTTATTTATATGATTGGAGAATGCCAGGCCCAATATAAATTGTTAATTAAATATAATTAGCAAAACTCATTGTAATTGGGTTAAATGTAAGTTATATTATACAAATTTATTATTATGAAGAGTTTACTTAAGAAGATTATTCCAATAAGCCTTGTGACACGCTACCGCAGATTCAAGTATGCAAGGAAAAAATCCATTTTTGATGGGAAGACTCCTCAACAAGTATTTAAACAAATATATGAATCTAATCATTGGAATGGGCAGGAAAGTGTATCAGGAACTGGCTCAGATCCAGCGCAGACTCAGGCTGTTATTACAACTATAAACTCACTAATCAAAGAATTAAATATTAAGAGCATACTTGATTTGCCTTGCGGGGATTTTGCATGGATGCAGCATGTGGACTTGGAGCAGGTGAATTATATTGGTGGAGATATTGTTGAAGAATTGGTAGCTCAGAATCAATTACAATTTGGTTCAAAGAATGTTCAATTTATGCACCTCAACCTAATTAGCAGCTTATTGCCAACTTGTGATCTAATCCTTACTAGAGACTGCCTGGTGCATCTTTCTTTCCAAGATATTGTCTCATGTATTCAAAATGTAAAATCTTCGGGTTGTAAGTATTTGTTAACTACCACATTTGCTCGACGGTCATTGAATTATGATATACCAACAGGTGAGTGGCGCGCTATCAACTTACTTAAGCCACCCTTTAATTTTCCAGCACCTTTACGAATCTTTAATGAAGGCTGCCATGAAGATGGAGGAGAATATAAAGATAAGTCTTTGGGATTGTGGTTGGTAGAAGATATTCCTGTGCCAAAAGTAGCGATTTAGTTTTTTGAAATTAAATCATACATTGTAGTTTAATTTGAATTTTGTTCTCTAAAGTGAAATTTCGATTTATTATCTTAAGCAAGATATTAAACCAAATCATTATGTTTACTTTAGAAAAATTTGTACACATGATTTCATCGTGGTTACTAATAGTAGGTTTTTTTGTAGCTATTTATTTTTTAATTATTTAACCCGCATTATTCACAATTATTGATTACTCTGGTACTGGCTCTAATCAATTTTAAGTATTTATACTTTATTAAAGAATTGTATACGTAATATCATTTTTTTACATGTTTTTGGTAACAATTTGTGCAGAAATTGTACCCTATATAAAACACAAACACAATGATTGAACGAACAAAAATTATTCACACTATATCATCTTGGTTATTCGGAATTGGCGTATTATTTGCTGTTTATTGCCTGTTCTTGTAAGAACCTATAAATCAACCCTATTTTTGAATTAATTTAGCAGAATTTATTCAAAATATTGAATTGAGTTGGCTATACCATAAATAAATCACAAATCTATTTTCAATTTACTTTGAAAAAACGGATCTTTATTTAATCAAATTATACTAGCCAAATCAACTGATATGACAAAAAAAGCTACGCCTTTGATGCAGCAATACAATAGCATCAAACAAAAATATCCTGATACGATGTTGTTGTTTAGGGTGGGGGATTTTTATGAGACCTTTGGAGAAGATGCCCATATCAGTAGCAAAGTATTGGATATCGTTCTAACAAAGCGTTCTAATGGGTCAGCCTCAGAGGTGGCATTGGCTGGATTTCCGCATCATGCCCTCGATAATTACTTGCCCAGGCTTGTGCATGCAGGGTATCGCGTAGCAGTTTGTGATCAATTAGAAGACCCTAAGGCTACTAAAGGGATAGTTAAGCGTGGTGTTACAGAGTTGGTTACCCCAGGGCTTTCATTTCATGATCAGGTACTTGCCGGGAACCGTAATAATTATCTAGCGGCAATATTGGAAGGTAAAAAACAGGTCGGAATTGCTTTTTTGGACATTTCAACAGGAGAATTTTCTTGTACAAATACGTCGAAGCTGGGTGCCAATAAATTATTGCAAAGTTATGAGCCAAAGGAACTGCTATATTGTAAAAATCAAAAAAATGCCATCCAATATTATCAACTCCCCAAAAGTATCAATTATTTGGATGAATGGGCGTTTGGGTATGATTTTGCTATTGAAAAACTTACCACGCACTTTCAAAGCAAAAACTTAAAGGGCTTCGGGATAGACAACCTACGAGAGGGTATTTGCTGTGCTGGTGCAATTTTACAGTATTTAGAGGATACAGTGCACTTGCAAATTGGTCATATCAATGCAATTAGCCGGATTTCTGAAGAAAAGTATATGTGGTTGGATGCCTTTACGGTACGCAATCTGGAACTCATTCATGCCCAGCATCAGGATGGGGTGAGTTTACTTCAAGTACTAGATCACACACTTACTCCAATGGGTGCACGCATGCTCAAAAAATGGATCGTTTTGCCATTGATTGAATTAAAGGAAATTACCAAGCGGCAAGAAATGGTACAGGCATTCATGGAGCATCCAGAACTCATGCAGTTTATGCAGGAGGTTTTGGCTAAAATGCCTGATCTGGAGCGACTTACGGCAAAGTTAGCAGCCAAAAGAATTAATCCTAAAGAATGTAATGCCCTTAAAGATGCTGTGAATCTAATCCATCAAGTGCGGCAAAAACTGGATTCAGAGGCAGAAGATAAACTTGCGAGTTTGAATAATATTTGGCGGGATTGTGGTCCATTATCTGAAAAACTTGAAGATTGGCTAAAGCCTGGGGCTGGTATGCTGGTAAATTTGGGGCAAATCATTCAGGATGGGGTCGATGAGGAGTTGGATGAATTGAGAACGATAGCCTTCTCCACGAAGGATATTT
>JAUIFR010000311.1 GCA_030430325.1 Bacteroidia bacterium
CTTCTTTAATGCTTTGCTCTTCCTTGAAGTATTCATTTATTTTTTGACGAATCTCGGTGGCCGACAGATTATGACCAATTTCCCCGTTTTGCACTAATGACATTTGCCCTGTTTCTTCAGACACTACAAGTACCAATGTGTCTGTAACTTCAGTCATACCAATAGCTGCACGGTGTCGCAAGCCAAAGTTAGCCGGTAAGTCAGAGCGCTCAGTTACGGGCAATATGCAGCGCGCTGCCCTAATGCGGTTTTGGTAAATAATCACGGCACCATCATGAAGTGGGCTGAATTTGTTAAAAATGGATAATAATAGTCTTTTCGAAATTACTGCCTCCAAACTATCCCCCGATTCAGCATAAAATTTTAGCTCAGAATTTTTAGAAAATACAATTAAGGCTCCCGTATTTGAGTTACCAAGTGTTTTGGACGCTTCAATTATTGGGGTAATATTTAGTTCACCTGTGGTATGTTTTCGCCAAGGTAAATGCCTAAAAAATTTATCTCCATTAAACGCTGTGGTTTTACCAATTATGAGTAAAAATTTTCGAATCTCTTGTTGAAATAAAATAATAGCTGCCAATACTCCAACACCCATAAATTGACCTAAAATGGAAGAGAGCAGCTCCATCCCAGTTGCCAGTACAACTAAATAAATTAAATACAAGGATAGAAAACCAACAAAAACCCTCACCGCCATGCTGCCTCTCATCAATTTATATACCTGCATGAGCAAAATGCTCACAAGTAAGATATCAATGATATCAATCCAGCTGATCCTTAAAAACCCTATGTTGAACAAATATATCAATTCTTCGGCATTACTAAATCCATCAATTTAATGGTCTGAACAGCCTCTTTCACATCATGAACCCTAAGAATGGAAGCGCCACGTAACAAGCTTACTGTATGTAGTGCCGTTGTTCCGTTTAGGCTTTCTGCCGCTGTTATATCTAGACTCTTGTAAATGAGAGACTTTCTGGATAAACCCACCAAAATTGGTAAATTTAAAAATTGAAACTCAGATAAATTATTTAAAAGTACAAAATTCTGTATTAATTCCTTTGCAAAACCTATGCCAGGATCAATGATTATATCAGAAACTTTGTAAGAAAATAATTTTTGGATACGAATTTCGAAAAAATGCATCATTTCATGGAGTAAATCATCATATTGGGTTTGAAATTGCATGGTTTTAGGTGTACCTTTATTATGCATTAATATATAAGCGACTTTATGTCGAGCAACTAAATCATACATTTCATGACAACCTCCTGAAGTATCATTTACGATTTGAGCACCTTGAGATATGGCCTCTCCTGCCACTTTTGGACGGAAAGTATCGATAGATAATGCTATGTCTGGAAAATAGTTATTTAATTTACTTATCATCCCGTTAATTCGCTTAAGCTCCTGATTTTCAGTAATATCATCGGCGCCTGGCCGAGTGGAATATCCTCCTACATCCAAAATGGCCGCCCCATCATTTACATGTTTTTCGGCAAGTTGCATAAACGCTTGATCTGATTTTAGCTTACCCCCATCATAAAAAGAGTCTGGTGTGAGGTTGAGAATCCCCATCACGATAGGTGTGTCCAAAGGAATGAGTTTTCCTTTAATCTTTAATGTTTTTTTTGGGTAAAATGATGTATCTTTCGCCTTCAAGTATTTTGATGTTACCTAATATTTACTAAAAAGTAGGTTGAATTTACTAAAAATTTTGAAATTTGAACGCCGATACCACGCAAGAGTATAAAGAAGTTATTCAGCAGTGCCGGAGCTTATTCGAAAAAAAGACGAAAGATTACGGGACCGCATGGCGCATATTGAGGTTACCCTCTATTACGGACCAAATTTATATTAAGGCGCAGCGCATTAGGTCCATTCAAGAAAAAGGCAAGCAACTCATCGACGATGATATTACTTCGGAGTTTGTTGGGATCATAAATTATTGTTTGCTGGCCCTTATCCAAGTCGATTTGCAGCAGGATAATCGCCTAGAGCTAAAAGTGGATGAATTATTACCTTTATACAATAAAAATGCGGAGGCTACGTTAGACCTATTAAGCCAAAAAAACCATGATTATGATGAAGCCTGGCGTAATATGCGAGTCAGCTCCATTACAGATATTATTTTGATGAAATTGCTTCGAGTAAAGCAAATTGAAGATAATGGCGGACAAACGTTGGTTTCAGAAGGAGTTGTTGCCAACTATCAGGATATGATTAACTATTCTGTGTTTGCATTGATTTTAATGAGAAGTTTAAATGCCAGCTAGTGTAGTATGAAGATTGTTGTTCATTTTTGTCGGGTTTTTACAGGTGCCTTGTTTATTTTTTCAGGTTTGATTAAGGTCAACGATCCTGTTGGTATGGCCATTAAGCTGGAAGAGTACTTTGATATATTTGCCGTTGACTTTTTTTCTGGATTTGAGTACTTAGCGCATATTTCACTTCCAATAGCCGTTTTTGTAGTGGTTTTGGAAGTGGTAATTGGCGTGGCCCTACTCATTCAATATCAATTTAAGTGGACAAGCTGGGTACTATTATTACTTATAATTTTCTTTACATTTTTGACATTTTACTCGGCTTATACGGGTAAAGTTAATGATTGTGGCTGTTTTGGTGATGCTATTCCTCTTACACCATGGCAATCTTTTAGTAAAGACGTTGTGCTATTGCTGTTTAGTGGTGTTATT
>JAUIFR010000079.1 GCA_030430325.1 Bacteroidia bacterium
TACTCATGTTATAACCTACCACCTTAGTGAGGCCATCTTGTAATAATCTTTTCGCCAATTTGGGCTGTTCAAGCTCGATATAAACTTCTGCTAAATTATTCAATATTAATAGTATAATTGTATGATTACCAGTCAATTCTCTCTCATAAATTGTTTTAGCATTTAAGTAATAAATTTTTGATTCACCATACTTGCCCATTTGCTTGTACAAATGAGCAATATTATTGAGTGTTCCAGCGTAGTCCATGCTTTGTTCACCAACCAATTTTTTCTTTAATTTTAAAGAAGAAATATAGTATTTTAAGGACAACTCATCTTTACCCCACATATCATACAGGTTGCCTAAATTATTTAACATGATGGCATATGTTGGGTGATTTGCCCCTGTTGTATGTTCAAAGAGTTGAATGGCTTCCAAATACAATGGCTCTGCTTTACTATACTGCTCCATTTTAACATAAAGCTGAGCTAAATTATTCAAATTAATTGCATTTTCTGGATGTTTTGGATCAGCTTGAAATTGAATATCCTTGGCTTCTTTAAAAAGCGGCTCGGCCTGCTCAAAATTACCAATTAATTGATACAGGTTTGCCAGATCTGCCAGTGCACTTCCATAAGCAGTATGTTTTTTACCCAGCACTTCACCAAAGCCTTGAATGGATTCTCTAAAAAGCAATTCAGCTTGATTATATTTACCCATAAATGTGTATAAATTCGCCAACATCTTTATCAGTGAACAATAATATTCGCTTTTCTTGCCTAATTTAACCTGGTAAATCTGCCTAGCCTGCAAGTAGAGGGGTTCTGCTAATTCATATTTTTCAAGGTTTACATACAAATGTCCTAAATTAAAGGCCGAGTTTGCATACGATAAGTGTTCCACACCATGAACTTCCTTATTAATACTTACCGCTTCTTTTAAAAAGGGCAAAGCCTTATGATATGCACCTAAATTAGAATAAAAAAAACCCAAATTCATGATATACTGGGTATATATGGAATCCTTGTTACCATATTGTGTAAGAGCCTTATCCCTTGCCGCTTCCATATAAGGAATACAAGACTTATAATCACCTTTTGCATAAGGGATCAAGACCAGACTATCAAGTTCTTTAAATGATAAATTTTGTAAGTTTTGATTGGCCACAAGCTTGCTTGCAATTAGTATAAGTAGCCAAAATTTCATAGTTCTTGGATGCATAACATGTATAAGGTTAGTTAGCTGGTCAATTTATTGATTTTCGGTATATTAAGGAAAAAGTTTTCGTTTTAACAGCAAACATTGAATATATTTTGCAGAATTTATTCAAAAATACACCTATTTTTACATTTAACTAATACCCCAATAAAAAAATCGTAGGCAACTTATGTAAATCAGGCAGCTGCTTAGCCCATTTTGATATGACTCGAGTTTGATGTAAAGCTTGCTCGGTATGTAAGGCGGAAGCGATACACAACAACGTATCTTTTTTACAAACATCAACTACATCGGCTAAAAGTTTATTATTGCGGTAAGGAGCTTCCATAAAAAGTTGTGTCTGGCCTTTTCTTGCTTGTAGTTCTATTTTTTGAATAAAATTTCGTCGTTTAGGCCTGTCAATTGGCAAATAACCATGAAACGTGAAGGACTGCCCATTAAGGCCTGACCCCATAAGCGCTAATAATATAGAGCTAGGACCTACCAGAGGCTCAACCTCCACTCCCATGCCGTGCGCTTCATTCACAACCAAGGCCCCTGGATCTGCAATTCCAGGGCAACCTGCCTCGGAAAGCACACCCATATTTTGGCCTTTTAATAATGGTTTGAGTAGCTCTTTAATGGTATGATTTTTCGTCCGTTTATCTAGTATTTCGAATCTAGTAGCATCTATGTCAAAAGCTCTATCAATAGATTTAATAAATTGCCTGGCTGTTCGAAGATGCTCCACCAAAAAAAAGGGAATAGTAGCTAGGGTATTTTTATAATAAACATGATTGATCTGGTCAATTGAACTAGGACCAATCGGCGTTGGAATAAGATATAACTTGCCCGTAGCCATTTTTAATGAGATTGACTCAGTTCTTGCACTTTATTGGCTACTTGCTCCATTAACCACATAGGCGTACTTGTGGCACCACAAATACCTACCGATTGCGCAGCAGCTAGCCAATCAACTTGTAAGTCATCACCATTAGCCACGAAGTAACTTCGCTCGTTCATATGTTTGCACACAGAATACAGCGCCTTACCATTAGAACTCTTGGGACTACTAACAAATAGTATGACCTCATGTTCCTCTGCAAATTGCTTTAACTGAGGCTCTCGATTCGAAACCTGACGACAAATGCTATCATGCGCTTTAAATTGTTCCAAATTCCCATTTTCTGCTTGAGCTCTTTTCTCTATGGAAGCCTTCATAGCATAAAATCCTTTTGTGCTTTTTGTCGTTTGGCTAAAAAGCGTAATGGGCTTTTTGAAATCAATCGCTTGCAAATCCTCTTCTGTCATGACAACAACAGCTTGGCCTTCTGTTTGTCCTGAAAGGCCCTTAACCTCAGCATGCCCTTGTTTACCATAGATTAAAAGCTGCCCATCTTCATCTTTGATTTTATCAAATGCATTCTTCACTCTATTTTGCAACTTCAGCACAACTGGGCAGGAGGCATCGACCAATTCTATATTATTTTGATAGGCCAAATGATAGGTTTCTGGCGGTTCACCATGCGCACGAATCAATACCTTACAATCTTTAAGTGATTTTAGTTCTTCACGGTCAATTACTTTTAGACCAAGCTCCTTTAGCCTATTTACCTCCATATCGTTATGCACAATATCACCTAGGCAATACAAACTACCATCTTCTTCTAGGTAATCTTCTGCCATCTTAACGGCAAACTCTACGCCAAAGCAATATCCCGAATGATCATCAATTTTAACTTGCATAACGAGCTGTTTACTATATTATACGAAATTTAGGTGCAAAGGTTCAAATTTACAAGGTAAATGTTGTAGAAAATTACGATGAGCAATTATAGATGAGCTAAAATAAATAAATTTAGCTAATTACGTTCAAAATATTATTAAAACATAAAAAAATGCCCTTACAAAAAGGGCATTAATTTTTTTATTTTAGTACTGGCTTATTCTTCGCCTTTTCCACTACCTCCCCCGTCACCTCCACCATCGTGACCTTTACATCCACCAAGAACCTGAGCTAACATATTTTTTGATAACGTTTTCATAACCATTTAATTTAAATTTACAAAAAATTCACCCTAAATATTACTGTATTTTACCATAAAAGCAATAAATTTCATGATTTTATTTCAGAATTTTGAAATTTTATTACCCTTTATCTGCATTTCAAAAAATAAATTATTCCCTATACCAATACTTTTGATCATTCATATATGAGCCTCACTGAGAGGCTGTAATAGTTCTGTTCACCTCAACATGATAAGTATATTGATATTCATTATTCACTAATACATGCAGGTCATATGAGCCTGTTAAGATAAATGAATAATCAAAGTAAATATTGTAATTTACTCTACTGACCTCCGGGAAATTGGCACTAATGAGCTGGCCCTCTTTATATAAGTAGAGCCGAACAAGTTGCTTTTGATTTTGAACTGATTCTACCTTAAACTGAAAGGGAATCTTAACACCTGGAGTAGCAGAAATGATAAATTCATCTGGCGTCACAGGTAGTATTTTATTTTTAAGGGCACTTTTATAGGCAAGAGGCCCATTTAGATATGCCTCTAATATTGGTCCATTCTTTAGCAGCAACCATTTAGTGTCCAATGGGTAATGGTTTCGCACAAATAATTTTGGGTCCATTAGAAAGTAACAGGGCTCAAAGGCTTTAAAAAACTGCCCGAAGGAACCAAATGAACCACTCGACCATGTCGCATCACACAAATACCATTTTCCATTAATTTGAACGACATTCCAGGTATGATTTAGTATACCCTCCCCACCCACATTTGCATCTATCGTACGAGCATAGCCGTCAATCATTTCACAGCGCAGGCCCGCATAATTTGCAAGCCTCTTAATAAGGTAGGCATACCCGGTACAAACAGTCTTATGTGCATTTATTAAGTGATCAAATAATAATTCATTTGCTTTTTTATTCCATTGCTTTAACTTTTCTGGGTGGTCACGTAACTTAGCACGCTTATATTTGGTTTTTTGGAACAAATTATAATCACCACGTATATTTTCACATACCCATTTATAAATGGCCCTAAACTTTTCCTGCTCTGTGGGCAATGGTTCGGATAGTTTAAGAGCAAGTTCTCTCAAATTTGATAAACTGTGTTTGGGATATAACGCAGCAATACTATCTGCTTTATTAAAATTTGTTGACTCAAAATCACTCAGCTGAGCCAATGCTAGCTGAGCGAGTATGATGATGATTATAAAACAGACTTTGCTCAAAAACGCCATCATCCTTTATTTAATCCTAAAAGAGGTTCGCAATGCGTTTCCACAAAGACTGCTTTGGCTTTGATTCATATACGCCATCAACGGCTACTGCTCCTAATATGAGCACCTCTCCTACTGGCAAGTCTAATTCCACAAAAGTTTCATCAGTAACAACATATTCCAAGGTTTCGTATGTAATGAAGCTAATAATCAAAACATCCCCTTTTTGCAGAGGTTCTGGAAACTCAAACTTACCTTCCAAATCACTGGCAACGCCTCTATTTGTGCCTTTCAGCACAATACTTACCCCTGGAAATAATTCCCCATATTCATCCTTTACTAGCCCCCTAAGTATTATACCTTTATTGTCATAGTTATCCACTTCCTTCAAATCCTGCTTCTCATTTTCCGTTTGATGCATTACCATATTGGGAATTTTGGTACCACATTGCGCTGCTACATGCTTCCCACTCAAAATTAATACGAGGCTCAAAAAACTTGCTTGCATTGCACTTAAAAATGGCGTTCGAGACTTATTGTTCGAAGTAGCCAAGTTATAGGATTTAAGCTGATCTTGTCGGAATCGCCCGCAGGTTTTACCATTTTGTCGCCTAAAGAATTGCATTAATTCCTGATCGCTCATCTTGGTAAAATCAATCACATTTTTTTGACAGGCACTACAAAAACTGCCTGTTGAAGTGGTAGTAAAATCCTCCCATTTTTCTTGGCAAGGTGTTGGTAAACTAAGTGACATTTTCTTTTTCATAGGTATATCATTTAAATTAAGATGAAAAATTCAGCGTCATTCCATAAATTCTAATAAATAATACAACATTAAATTTGAATAATTTAATTTTTGGTGATTAACTGTTCGATTTTGAACAAGTGAGGGGTGAATAGTATCAAGTTTTGAATATATTTTGCAGAATACATTTATTTTAATGCCTTTTTATGTACAAAAGCAATCCGCCCAACATCAATAATACAGCTAACCCTCCCAACCAATACCTTGCGTTACTTTTTTCTTGAATAGCAATGGGGGCGCTATTCCCTAGTTGGATATAAGGTGCCCAAAAAATCGGATGAGCACTACGGCTGCTCGATCCATTAATATAGTCTAATTTTGCCTGGCGCAAAGCATCGGCCTTATCTAAACCATCCGAGAGATGTGCATAAAACGATTTCATAATTTTGGAAGTGGCTAAATCGTCCACTTGCCAAAGTGAAACGACAAGCGCGGGTACTCCTGCGTACATAAACGACCGAGCTATCGATGACATGCCATTCCCATGTTCAAACTTACCAAAACCTGTCTCACATGCAGATAACACAGCTAAATTTGCATTTAAATCTAACTTTGAGATCTCATATGCTTGTAAAAAGTTATTTTCATTTGGGTCACCGTCCTCAGTAAGGGCCAAGCTCGAAAGAATAGGATATTTTTCATCCAAAATGGCATGCATCGCCAAATGAATGATTCCAAAATTTTTAACACCCTGCTTAAATTTATGCTCACTAGCCATGGAATCAAACCTAAAACTACCAACATATTTTTTTGCTAGAGCCGCAACTTCTGCCTCAGCTGCTGGTAAATGTGACAATTTTCTTCTTAATGCAACATATTGGGGTTGGCGCATAGTATTTGATGAGTTGGCAACAGACTCGTAGCGAGCGGCCATGGCAAAAATGTGACCATTAGTATTATTTGTTTTGACCAACCTATTTTCATACCAAAGTGCTGCCGAATAATTATAACTTATACTTACTTTATGAATTAAATAAGGGAGGTTTTTATATTGAACAGTACTCATATCTGCTCGGTCCATCAACAAACATTCAAATGGTAAATGGGCTAAACTACCATCTGGTATTATGATCAATTTATTTATATTTTCAGTAAGGTTTAATGGTCCTAGAAGCTTCTTATAAAGCCAACTAGCACTACTTGTAAATTGTTGAAATGCTAATGACTTATTTTTGCTAAGCCATGTATAGTTAGTTAGTATTTGCCTTAAAACGTTAACATGGCTATCTAATGCTGTTTTTGTAATAGGCAGCTTGGAAGCAAATGTTTTACTTTGATCCAGATAAAACAAAAATATAGCGGAATCCCCAACTACAAATTCTACTAATGCTTCGTTTGAGCTTAGTGCCTGCTGATATCGCTTAACATCTACACTAATTGGTTGATACTTAAACTTTGAATACTTAGGGAATTTCTGGGCTATTAATTTCTTAAACGCTTGTATGTTCAAATTCAATGCATATACTTTATTATGAATAACTGCTTTTTCCTTTGGTGTATGGCTATTAACTAATTCTGCCTCCAAATTGGATAACTTATTAAAAAGCTGTTTTTCTAGGTTGATTAATGAATCAGGTAATGCTCCTATTTGATGAGCTTGGGCCGATTTCATGTTTTCCATCAAAAGAACCGATTTATTCAACTCAGCCATTTGGAAGGCTTTGTCAAAATCTTTATTCAAATCGATTACGTCCAACCCTCGTTGCACCCAAAAGTGGCATTTTTCTAGTGATCTTAACTTATCCTGCTCAGCAATAAACTGTTTTTTATTCTCTTTAAGTACATGAATAGCTGCATCGGCCACATACCCCCTTTGCTTTTTCGCCCCTGGTATATTTGATTTGGCCAAGGCATCATAAATATGTTTTAGGGAATAATGAAGGACTTTTCGATGTCGATTGGAAGGCAATTGAATGGCACAGAGACTATCCAACCAATCTTTTGAGATATTCAAACTGAGATTGGATAGGGTAATATTTCTAAGGGCCAAATGGGAATAAGTCATAGCTTGCTTATACTGGCCCATTTCAATATAAATAGAAGCTAAATTGTTGATCACAGCTACATATTCTGGATGATCTTTATGGCGGTATTTTTTTAATATATTTGCAGATTCTAAGCAAAATAGTTCTGCTTTTTTTAATTGACCCATATTCTGATAAAGGACTGACATATCACTTAAGGTACCCGCATAATCTATCTTTTTTCCATATATTTGTTCTTTCTTCTTTAGTACTTCTAAATATAATTTCTCAGCTTTCTTATATTGGTGCATTTTTGCATAGGTAATAGCCAAGTTATTCTTACTTTGCACATATGATGGGTGATTACCCCCAAACACCCTTTTTTTTCTGCTAATCGTTTCTAAATAAAGCCCTACAGCCTCCTCTAATCTACCCATATTATCATATAATACGGCGAGACTATTGAGTGAATACAAGTAATTAGGGTGATCCATCCCCAAGGAATCGCGTATAATTTTTTGAACTTTTAGATGAAGTACTTCAGCCTCTTCAAAGCGCTCTAATACTTCATATAGTCCAGCCAAATTACTCAACGTAATGGCAAAAGAGGGACTTTTTTCACCTAATAGTTTTGCCTCTAGCTGTATTACTTCTAAGTATAATTTTTCTGCCTCCTTGTATCTTCCCAAAAAATAATAAATTAAAGCTAAATTATTTTTAATTAAAGCATAGTCAGTATGTTGTTTTCCAAATAGATTTTCAATGATTTGCAATGCATTTTGATAGCGTGGAATGGCTTTTTCGTAGGCTCCAATTACCTCATATATTACCGCTAAATCATTTAATGTGGATGCATATTGGTAATGCTTTACCCCAATAGTTTGTGCTTGAATTTTTAGCACCTTATTTAATAATAGCTCTGATTCGCTATAATTACCTAATTTCGTACAAACTACGGCTAATTTTGAGAGAAAATAGGCATGGGTAGAATCTTGATCGCCAAAACGCTTTTGAGATTGATCTACCGCTTCTCGAGCATATTTTTCACCTACTTTGTACTTCCCCCGTTGAATGGCATCGTATATTAAGGTATCAAGCTTATCAAGCGAGTGCCCAGCAATTAAATTAGATAATAATATTAGAATTAAGGCTAAGAAAAATTGTTTCATTTTGACCAAATAAGCAATAACTAAAGATAGTTATTATTACTTTTTGATTCAAATTTAGCGACCATAAAGTAAATTTATTGAATATAAAAATAATAGTTATATTGAAGAATTCGAGAATATTTTGAGCGTATTTTGAATATATTTAGCAAAATTGGATCAAAAATCACTTAGTTAAATGAAAAATTTGATTCTTGATCCAACTTTTATTGAAGCCTAAATTTTTGTAAACTAATCAAAATTAATATAATAAACCAATGAAGCACCCATTGAATGAAAAGTATAACCAAAACTATAGGGTCCTAAATTATTGCTATGCTTAAATTTTTTGAATTGTGACTCAAAACGTAATTTCATATGTTGCAAAAAGAACAAATCGCCTAACGATTCTGCCACAAACTCTATCATAAATCCTGGTGTAGCATAGGCATATCGGCCATCATCTTCCGGATAATTGTTCACCGCATTGGTAAATAATGCATGCACCTGAGCCCCAATACCAACACCTACTCCAAATTTAGCAGTAGAACGTACGTTTGAGCCTGCTCCATAACGCATCACAAGGTAGCCCGGTAATGCAAAATGTGCGCCAGCCGTTGGTGCATTCGATATTTCAGTAGATACCACTATCATGGAGTAAGTCGCATGAATATTACCTTGAGCCGTAAGGCTTACATTATTTGAGAAATTTGCAATAGGCAAATTTAACCCGACTGTAGTACCAAATGTGGTCATTTTAGCATCTACCGACGTAAATTCCTGCTCGCTCAAAAAATCGTAATTTTTGGCCATCCCGCCTGTTCTTAAGTGCATTCCACTTAGTCCAAATTCCCAACTTTGCGCCCAGCTCAATTGGAGGAGGAACAAACTTATTAAAATTGTTAAAAGTACATTTTTCTTTTCCATAATTAGTAATTAATTTAAATATGAACATCGATTGATTGGATTAATAAAGCTCAATTATCTATACCATTTCTTAAAGAAATGTTACCCTGATTCTTTAGTTTTTTTGAAAAAAATTAATTATTAGTCATTTATGGGGATATTCTACAAAATATTACATCAATTTTGCTAAATTTAATTAATAAGTTAATTCTTTATGTGCATCAACATTCCCTAAAAAACCCACATCAATTAACAGAAACATTTTGCTTTTAAATTGGCCAAATGGGCAACCAACCAACTTTTAACAATTTGGCATAATTTTGGCTTACTTATATTTAAAGTTAAAAACTAACAATTATGAAAGACCTTAGCACCAATTGGATGCCCTTATTAGTACCATTAATTTTTTGGGCCTGCATCGATCATAGCAATACCAATAAACCTCCTGAAGAAGTGGAAGGGTATCGGCCTATTTATGCTAATGCTGATGATGTGGCAACTGAAATAAAGAGTATGGCACCTCAATCATTGGAACACCCAGGTAAAATTTATGTTTACGGTACCTATCTATTCGTAAGTGAAATTGGACAAGGTGTACATATATTCGATAATACCAACCCCGAAAACCCCATTGTCATTCGATTTATTAATATCCCAGGAAATGGTGATATTGCGTTTCAAGGCACCACCCTTTATGCTAACCATTATGATGATATGGTGAGCATAGATTTAAGTAATCCGGTAGAAGCCAAAGTGCTATCCCGTACACCTAATGTGCTGGATTTAAATTCATTACCCCCACAAGACATGTACTATTTTGAATGTGTAGATGAGAAAAAAGGTAAAGTAATAGGCTGGGAATTAACAACCATAAATAGACCAAAATGCAGATCATAACAAAATTAATATATTCAACTTTAGTGATAATATTTATTGTAAGCTTATATGCTTGCAATATGCAAAACGCCGATTTACAATCAGCAGTTGGACCTTCAGGACAAGGTGGATCCATGGCTAGGTTTGCTTTGCATGGCCAATATCTATATGTAGCAACTAGTGATAGCTTGATTACCTTTAAAACCTCTGTCAGTGAGCCTATGGAGAAAGTTCATTCGACTTATGTCCGAAATGATGTGGAAACGATTTTCCCCTATCAAAATCATTTGTTTTTAGGGACTCAGTCCGGTATGTTTATCTATGATTTAGGAGTAGATGGCATTCCTGAATATCGGTCAAGATATGACCATATTGTATCATGCGACCCGGTAGTTGTGCAAGGGCAAACGGCTTATGTTACCCTTCGAACTGACAATGCGTGTTTTAGAGGAAGTAATCAATTGGATATCATCGATGTGAGCGATTTAGACAACCCTAATCTGCTTACAACACATGAAATGACTAACCCACATGGCTTAGGCATCTCAGGTGATCAGTTGTTTATATGTGAAGGCAGTGCAGGTCTAAAAGTATTTAACACATTAGACAATCATCAAATTGAATTAAAAGAAGAAATAAAAGGTATTCATGCCTATGATGTCATCCCTGTTTATCCCAACCTAATAGTAACTGGAAATGATGGGATTTATCAATATGATTTTGTTAGTGCTGACACCCTTACTTTATTAAGTAAAATTAACAGTACCCAGTAAATGAGGATTTGCATCTTAATTATACTCGTCAACGCATATTTAATTGGTGTGGGCCAGGATACAACACATTTTGCCCCAAAAAATAAAGACATCATTCTGAAATGGGACATGGGGCAAGTATTTAGTCCGACCATCCATGGTATTCATTTGGCAATTGAACATAGCATTGGGGAGAGTAGGTTCCAGCATGAAGTTGGGATTATACACAGAATTCACAAACAAGATCCCTATAAAGGATTAGGCTATCGCTTGCAAACCGAGCAGCGCTTTTATTGGAATAATCGATCGGGTAAAAAAGGACCCGCTTATACATCGGTTGTTTTAAACTTTAAGCAAGTTTATTATAAAATTGGTAAGTGGGTTTGTGCGGATCAATGTAAATTTGATGTGTGGGAATATAAAACCCTCGTTTATAGTACGTTTTCCATATTTGGTAAAATCGGAAAACAAATTAAAATTCCAAACAGCCGTGTCACATTTGATGCCTATTTTGCTGCAGGTCCATCATTTTTGTATGCTAAATACATTGACTATAGTGATTCACGATTTATCCTATTAGGAGAATTCCCAGATGAAGGTATTGCCCTTTACCCTGGAGTTGACTTGGGTATTCTCATAGGACTAAATTTTGGGCAACCCAAGCGTCCAAAATAATTTTAAACTAAAAATTGCCTAAAATCGAGGCAAAATATATATTATTTGAATATATTTAGCAAAATACATTCATTATACACGCTTAAAGACCAAAATGGCATTATGCCCGCCAAAACCAATCGAGTTGCTCATGGCTATATCCACTTTAGCCTGAATGGCATCTTGAGCAACTACATGCATTTTACGTGACTTAGCTGGGTCAATATTAACTAGATTAATGGTGGGTGGGATAATATTTTCCTGAATGGATTTCACCGATAGTACCGCCTCGATTGCACCCGCTGCGCCCAATAAGTGCCCTGTCATTGATTTGGTTGCACTGAGTTTTATGCATTTCTTAGAATTTTTAAACGAACGATGTATGGCTTTCAATTCGCTTAGATCACCATTTGGCGTTGAAGTGGCATGCGCATTAATATAGTCAACCTGCTCTGGCCTTATATTAGCCTCTTTTAGTGCCAATTCCACTGCTTTAGATGCACCATATCCTTCAGGATCAGTCGCGGAAATATGGTAGGCATCATTGGAAGTGCCAGAACCTAGAACTTCAGCGTAAATTTTTGCTCCTCGATTCCTTGCATGTTCATAATCTTCTAAAATTAGCGCACCAGCACCTTCCCCAATTACAAACCCATCGCGATCTTGGTCAAATGGTCTTGAAGCAGACTCCGGGCAATCATTTCTAGTTGACATAGCCCGCATAGCATTGAACCCCCCAATGGTGGCCTCAGTAATAGGCGCTACAGAAGCTCCAGTAATCATTACTTTTGCCTGCCCTAGTCTTATATAATTACAAGCATTTATTATGACGGTATTAGATGTGGCACAAGCAGATAGCGCTGCATAATTTATCCCTTTTATACCATATTTCATGGAAATCATAGCTGGAGCCATATTCATCATTAATTTTTTTAAAAAAAGTGGATCAAAATTCCCACGCTCATGATTGGCATAATATTCCTGCATTTGAAGCTCAAATGTATGCAAGCCACCCTGTCCTGTACCCCAAATTACACCAACTTCATAAGGTGATATTGTTTCCAACCTTAATCCAGCATCTTCAAGAGCTTCATGTGTAGCATAAAGTGCATATTGTGTATACAAATCACTTTGTAAAACTTCTTCAGGACTCAGGCATTCATTTGCTTTAAAATTTTTCAATTCACAAGCGAATTTTGTCCTAAATTTAGCTGTATCAAACTTTGTGATACCTTGTGCACCACTACTTCCCATCACAGCATTTTTCCAAAACGATTCTACGGTATTACCAATTGGGGTCAATGCGCCTATACCTGTTACAACAACTCGATGTTCTCCCATATTCAAAAAGTCAATTAGTAATTGAACCCCATCTACTATTTATCTTATCATTAAACAGTACTATTAAGCAAAAGTGAACAAATTTTTGCCAAATGTACGTGAAGTGTCAACTACTTTTTAGCCTAAAAAAAATTTATGACAATATTCTTTAATAACACATTATAGTATTAATTTAAGCTAATTTTAAACCATTTAGGATATGGGATATAATTATTTGAATTGATGACATGCATACTAAAAAAATAAATATTTTTCATGATGGATTTTTTTATTCAAGATTATTTACTATTAAATCATGCTGTTAATATAATATATTTTTCAAAATAATTAAATATTTTGCTTAATTATTTGTTTAGCTTAATTGAATAAAACATTAAAGAGATAATTTATAATTAGTATAAAATATTAATATTAATCAATTTAATAATATTAAATTGAGCTCTCATAGTTAATTTAATTCATAAAAAATTTTAATTCAAATTAAGTTGCCGTTTAGTTAATGATAATCTTTTCAAATAAAATCTTAGCATGAACCTTTATCTTTTTAATAATTCATGTATTTTTATCCCAGATTTGTATAATATTTATTTTGAGAAATTGCAGGTATAGGTATTGGTTATGGATATTCATCACATGCTTTTTAATAGGTGTGGGCTGTCATGCAACACGTAAAATGAAGCCAGGTAAGCCCATTCCCTGCCCGTGTGATAAAAAAAAGAAAAACAGATGAAAGCACTGATTTTAGGAGCATCTGGGCTTGTTGGTGGTAATGCCTTACAGTATTTTAAAGCAAAAAATTGGAAGGTCGTAGGCACTCATTTTTCATTTGAAACACCTGATACTAAATTTTTTAACACACTTGAAATTACAAAAAGGGAGGAGGAACTTTTCGAAAGTTTCGAGCCAGATGTTGTTTTGCATGCAGGAGCACTAACACATGTAGATTATTGTGAGTCACATCAGCAGGAAAGTTACCAAAAAACGGTACAATCCACCATTAATGTGATCTCCTTAGCCAAAAAATACAATGTAAAGGTGGCCTATATTTCTACGGATTATGTTTTTGATGGCATGAATGGCCCATATTTGGAAGATGCACCAGTAAACCCAATTTCCGTTTATGGAAAGCACAAGTTAGAAGCTGAACAATTAATACAAGAGCTACCCAAACATTTAATTATAAGGATAACTAATGTTTATGGGGATGAGATCAGAAACAAGAATTTTGTATCGCGTATCATCGAACAAGTTAAAAATCAATCATTAAACAAATTAATACTACCTTGTGATCAATTTGCAACACCTGTTAATGCACTGGATATTGCTCGAGCACTTTACCTATTACTTGATGATCAAAAAAATGGCCTTTATCATATTGCATCAACGGACTATGTCAATCGGGTACAATTGGCACAAAAAGTATTACGTTTTTTCCCAGATTATGCCTATGAGCTTATACCTAAACAAACAGCAAACCTAAATCAAGCGGCAAAAAGGCCGCTAAATAGTGGGTTATTAGCCCATAAATTTTTAAGAGAATACCCATGGTTTAATTTTACAAGTGTTGAGCAATATGTAGCCTTAAAGGTGGGTCAACGTGTAAGCATGACATAGTCATTAAGCAAAACTTGCAAAAATTTGGGGCCATGGCCAACCTCCTCGGTAATAGCTAATCGATCACGTAATTTACGAATCAGCTCATACATGGCCTCCCGATGTGCCTCATTCTTATATTTCTCATAGCTTTTTAAAACTGCTTTTACCAGTAACATTTCTTCCTCCTTAAGCCATTTTACC
>JAUIFR010000080.1 GCA_030430325.1 Bacteroidia bacterium
AAATAATTTACTATATTGCACATAATTACTATCTTATTTTTTTACCCTTTAAAGTTCACTTTTCTTTGAAGACTTACATTAGAAGCAAAGGAGAGACTCACTACTTCTTCAATAAGATTATTTAACAACTCAATATTAAATATCCCCTTCTCATGAAGCTCCAACAAAAAACTTCCTTCTTTTAATGTTTTACTTTTTTCTATTAGATTCAAAACCTATCTTATCAACTCTATAATCTACCAACTCATAATCTTTATGTACAATACAGGTATTTTTTACTCTTAAGCTGTCATTTTTTTCGGTTATACTAATATATTTTTCGTTATCAAACGAAACTAAAAACCCTATACTTTCATCAAGGTGCCCTTTCCATAAATATTCTTTAATAGATTTAATTTCTCCGTAATCAGCAATTGAAAATTGCTCAAAAAGATAAATGGGATATGAAAATCCTTTAGAATAAGATTCCTCTTGAGATAGTTTAGGTGAATTTATCAGTGATATGGTCGAAACACCATCAGAGACTGTAAATTTATACCAATTTTCATCTTCTAACAATAAGTACAATGCAATTAAATCAGAAACTATCTGGTTATCCAATATAAAAGATTGGCACCTTATTTCTTTAATTTTTTTATTAATTATAGGGAGGTTTTGAGTCATTTTATTTTACTTAAATTTTTTGAAGATTTACCTGGGATTAAAGTATCAAAATCAAGTTTTCCATCTTCCAATACCCTTAAACTAACAGTAAAATCGGTTTCCTTACTATAAATATGAACTAAATCAAAGTCTCCCCTTACCTTATCTTTTGGAATAATACCAGTAGTTTCTGATTGATTTTTAAGTGTTTTTCTCACAGTTTCAACTGCTTTATTAAATCCCTCTCTATTTTTTCAAAAGGTAGGCGACCTTGTCCTAGCTTAGTTCCAAGTTTTTGCCCTAATCTAGATTTTTGAGAAGAAATGAACCCATCGACATCCCCTATTAATGATTTCACATCTACTCCATTTTGCTCTTCTTTTGGCGTATAATCATCATCCACCTTATGGCGGGAGGCGATCATCCAAACCTCATAATGGCCTGGCGTATTTTTGGGAGTAATTTCAAAGTTTTTTACAACCTTAAATTTCTTTTTTACAATCTCCAAGTTGGCACGCAGTACCGCAATCGAAATATCGTTAGCATCATGGACTTGTTAGTTTAGGTAGTCATGCAAGCTAACAGAATTACTTGACTTTTGCATGTAATGATCTTATCTCCTCCAATTCCGCATCTGAAGTTTGATATACACTAACTGGATATGCAATTGGAAACCGCCCTAATCGATTCATCATCTCTCTTCCAAATATTTCAAAGTTACATTGTTCAGAATAAAAAACATTAATCATCAAATTAATTTCTTCTACGCCAGCTTGTATCATTTCATCATAATACTTTTCAATAAATTTGACATACCACTCTCCATAACTTTCTAGATCATACTCTATACCCACCCTACATGGATTCTCGATACTCAAACAATCGAGAGAATCATAACCATCTCTGTCAATATAAATAATATCATTAACTTTTGTTTCAAAATTTAGTTTGTTAAACCGTTCACCATATATGTCTATGGATATTTTCATTAATAGCATAAGTTTTATTTAAATATTAAGTCAGTTTTAACTATAGCACCAGATTTATTCCCTTTTAAATACCAATTTACTTCATCTTTAAATCCAATAAAGATGTATTCATCAAAAAAATCACTTTTAAATGGGAGTTGGACTTGTTGAATGTTAAAATCAAATAAAACAACATCCTCTGATTCTAGCTCCTCTAATGATCTCGCATTAAAAAAAACCTTCCAAAGTTGAGCAAGTTTACTGGGATGGATTTTCCATAAATAATTATTTTGAAATCTATCATTCCAAATAAATTGGACACCTTCTAGATCAACACATAAAAAACTTAAATTCCCCTCAGCATGAATTAATAAATGGTTATTAATTGTAAGTAAATGCTTAGCAAATGTACCAGATTGACTTTCAACCTGAAAATGTATTTTATTTTTGCTTCCAATTTTCATTTACATATTCCCTTTTAATGAAATCTATAACTTTTCTTCAAGTTTTTTTAGTTGATTAGCCCATTTAACTAGTGAAGGGAGGTAATTTGATTTTACACTATTTTTACTACTAACAGAAATTACTTCATTATTTACTTGAGATATTGTTTTTATTAATTTCTTAATTGATACAATAAATTTATCTTCTATCATCATCTCAAACTCTCCAGAAAACATATCCCACCTTCCAAAAGAAAGATAATAAAATGAAGTATCTTTCTTCGAAAACTTTAATGCGTAATCTCCGTCAACAAATCTTAGAAAAAATTCTTTATCTGTTGAATTTGAAAAATTAATAATTGAAGCAGACCATTCTGACATTACTATCAATATAAAATCTTGCCAATCTTTTTCTGGGAAAACAACATCCCCAAACTCCACCCAAACCCTTGCAATCCCTTTTTCTTGATACTTTGATAGTCTAAACTCCCTTAAATCATATTTAATTTTAAAATCAGGCATTTATCTGATCTATTTCATTTTCATCAATTGACCAAATCAATTACGTTTTTGAGATCCTTTCAGCGGTTTTTATTTAAAATGCTGAATCAAATATTAATAAACGACTGATTTTTTTCTAAATCAGGATAATAATAAACTAATTCTTCGAGTATTCTTTTTTTAAATTTTAAGAAGCCCTTTTTAAATAGTGAATACTTTGTAGTGATTTCAAAGTCTCCGCTGTTCACCTCATAAATGGTTAATGAATCATTTTTATCATATTGATAATTTAAGCTATTACTATACCAATCACACGAAACAGAAAATGGATTATTATTCCCAGAATCAATTTCTTTAATTACACCATCAAACTGTAATGAATAATCTATAATGCCTGTTTCTAAAACAATATACGTGCTGGCATCAAAAAAAACATATAGTTTTCCATAGGCAATACCTTTTAATTCGTTAAGTGAGAGGTTAACGATGTCAAAATTGGATAAATCCGACTGTATTGTCCTAATTGGTATTGAGTAATCGAAATTAGTTTTGGTCATATGTTTTAATACAATTAGTACTAACTAGGAATACTCGTTTCATTTAATGGCATAAAATCTTCTTTATTTATTTTCCATTGAGTATTGCAGAAAGTCAAAAGAAATTCAATATTATAAAATCCAAATTCCTGATAGTCTGAAATATAATTATTAAATTCCCATAAATCATCTAACCCTTTTACACTAAAATAAGTTTGGAGTTTATATAAATATTGGGTATTCATAGGAATAGAGCCCTGAATTAAACTCAAATACTCATAGATTTTAGAGTCTTCTAAAATCTCCATTTCTTTAAGCCTTTCTATTTGATGAAAATCATATTCACAAATATGCACTTCTATGAACCGAATTTTATTTCCTTCTTCCCGTTCACAGTAATGTCCTCTCATTCCTGAAATCAGTCCTTTTATCATTTTACAAACTTCTAATCCCAAAGGTGATGAAAATACTTTGCGAATAAATCTAGTCCTCTTTGCTGTATTTGAGTGAGTTCATCTCGGTCCATACCTTCATATTTATTTGGATTTGTTTCATAATCAAAAGGCACTAGCATTTCACGAAGTATTTCCGCCCAAATTTCCATCAATTCTTCATCACTTTTTTCAGCTTCTCCCTCCTCTAGAACCCAGTTTGGTAAGCTAACAATTTCAGCTTGCTCTACTTTCTCAATATATTTCCGCAGCCTAGGAGCTATAAATTCTGAAATTACGCTCTTCAGATTCCAAATTTCATGATCCTGTATCTCCAAAATCTATTATTTAAAATTAGTATTTTTTCAATAAATAAGCATTTTTCTAAAATTTTATCAAAATTTAGCCTTTTTTAAACCTTATTTTTAATAAAACCTTAATCTAACTCGCACTAATCAAATACCAATATATCATCTACCACTTCATTTTTTTCATCGATCAAATAATGATACCTGCCTATTTTTTCTCCCTTTTGATCTAATAAAATTAATTTAATTTCTATGATAAATTCCTTAGTGCTATACTCCCAAAATTTTATACTAATAAAATCTTCTTTGGTAACAATGGAGTCTAAAGGAAAATTAACTTCATTTTTTAGAAAATCATTATCCTCAAGAGAGATACATTCTTGAAAAGCCTCTTTTGTTATTGAATATAACATACCAAAGTTTATATCATTTAGTTTTATCATCTCAATTATTTTTAATGTCCCATTTTCTTATCAAAAATTATATGACCTGTATTATCAGGGTTTCCATATATTCTTGTATCTCCACCCTTACCTAAAATTTTTATTTTATAACTATATCCTGTTTTTTTTGCTTCTGTTTTTGTTAATTTTATAATCCCATTATTTGATTTTGGAGGAACAATTCCTTTTTCCATAGCCTCAATTACTTTTTTCTGCATGGCAGGATCAAGTGAATTAAATACTTTTCTTTTAACCCACCCTGAAGTCTTTTTATTTTTCTTAGGGGTATAATCTCCATCTACTTTCTTTTTAGATGCAATCATCCATACCTCATAGTGCCCTGGAGTATCTTTTGGTTCAAGTTGAAACCGTTTTACTACCTTAAATTTGCTTTTAACAATTGCAAGGTTTGCTAATAATACAGTTGCGGAACTATCCTTCGCATCATGGGCTTCGGTAATAGCCTTAGCCATCAGCAAAGCTTGATTCTTTTGGCGGGTGGTGTCGTCTTTGTCTTTGTTGTCTTTATGATCTGGGTCGTCCTTATCGCCATTCTTTTTCTTCTTCTTCTTTCTTAATTTTGGAGGAAGAAGATTATCTACTTTATTTAGTGCTCGAGTAATAATATTGGCCAGTTTCGGAGCATATTTCCCTAACTTGCCTAGCCACTTGATTGCATTCCCAGCACCAGCTGTGAAAATTGCCAACACCACTTCCAGCAATACATTTCCTACTATTTTTCCTCTAAAATTCCATTTTTTATAAACATCGGGGTGGTTCCAGTTGCTCGCAAAGTCTTTAGCCCCTTCTACGATTGCAGAAAGTAATGCACTTGCCATTTGCCCTACTTTTTCCCAAGTCAGATTCTTAGCTTCGTTGTAGATCGCTTGAATATCATTGAATATCTCCCCAGTTAATACTTTTCCTATGGTATTGATAATTCCTTTGGCGATTTCCCAAAGCCCCGCTAGTGCATCTACAATGGCTCCAAAAAACCCTTCGAAGACACCTGCCGTAAACCCAGCTATTCCTTTACCAATATCCATTAAATCATTAATAATACCCGGGCGGGTACTCAGCTGCCCGCTATCTTTGAGGCTTTGGATATAGGTAACATCTGGTAGCCATACGTTCATTCCTGCATTGATGGTCACGGATTGATAAATAGCTCGATTTATAGCATTCCAAGGATCAGCAGCATTCTTCCAAAAATGATCATCCAGGCTTTCTTTAAATTTATTTTCATCAATAACCACCCCTTGCCGGCCTTTATTCGCAATGACAAAAGCAGTAGAAAGTGCCCTATAATCATCCCCCGATCGAACCGTATATTTGTTGGCATAGGCAGTTTTTAAAACATTCCGCAATTGCTCCCCTTCTTGAATATGATAAAGCTCCGCGTTCATTCCAGGCATGTCAGTTGCTACAAAATTTTTGTTGATCCAGCCTGCTTTGCCATCCATCGATACAATATAATACCACTGATCATTACTATTGTTTGCTTTTACAAATACACGTGTGCCATATTTTATTGTATCAATTACAAAAGTTGCACCTGGCGTTGGTCTACTCCTCAAATTCATCCCCGTGGAAATAGCATATTTATAATTTTGGGCATCACTGGAAATGATTCCGCTTTTGTTTACATCATCCTTTTTATAATCTAATAAATTAGGTTGCTTGTCATCTGTTTTCTTCTCGGTTGATTCTTTTTCTATGGTTCCAACTTTTTCTTTTTCTGGCTCTTCACTGTTTTGATCTGCAAAATGTGTTTGCTCAATCAGCATAATATTATGAGCAAGACCCTCATCTGGCTTTTGAATATATGCTGTTCGTAACTCCTGAAGTAATTGATCACACTCAGTTTCAGAAAGACTTCGAATATATTCCGGTGTAAGTGTTTCTGCATACGGGTCTAAGGCTTCTTTTTGAATAATAGGTGAAGATGAACTTGAACGGACGACATTTCCAGTCCCTGCACCAGCCCCTGGTAATCCCCCTCCTTGAGCAGCTCGATTACCCATCACAGTGGCTTCTTCTTCCAGCTCAGATTGATCATTAATATTTTTGCCTTTTAGTTGCTTGGTTGGAGCTACTCTTCCTTGCTTTTGTTGGACCACATGCCAGGCTTCATGCGGAAGATGTTTATCTTGTCCTGGCCCCAAATGAATATCGGTGCCTTGCGCATAGGCATGAGCCCCTACTTTTGCAGGCTCAGAAGAATTATAATGAACATTGACATCGTCCATACCTATTCCAGACATGGCTTCGGTACCTTCCTTTAAAGAAGTGGGCAAACCCCCTTGACTCGAGGATGAAGCAGACATCATTTGCATGATATTACTTTCAGAAGAACCTTTTGTGCTGTTGCTCATCAATTGCATGAGCTCCGATGTGTCATCCTGCATTTGATAAGACATATTTGTCCTTACAGGTTTTGTGCTTGAGTCTTCTTTTTTTTGTAGTACTTTTTCTTTAGTTGCTTCTACAAGCTCTCCCATGATAAAAAAATTTGATCAATAAAAATATGAGAAGTTTGGGTTTACTTTTCTCTATCATACTAATAATTAGCAATATCCCTGACAACATCAATATATGAAATTAATTTTCAATGTACAAATGAACAACAACCCCAGGACAGAGCCCCTGGGTATCAAAATAAAATAAACTGACCGGTATGTATTTTTTCATATTCTTGTTTTACTTGATTTTCTATATAGGTTTTGATCACCGATTCACTCCCATATTGACCAACTGCATGCATATAATAATCTTTCTCATATGACGATTTTTTAACTCATTTCGCGGCACAAAATATTGATTATTTAAACGTTGCCAGTGTAAAAAATATCAGAAGTTGTTAATGAAATTACAAAGACTGGTAATTGAGACGTTTATTCAAAAACAATCGCCTTATCTGTTTTTGGTATTTTAATTATATGAAATGGTTGAGACATTACTGCAGTATCATATGACTGCTCTGTGGTAGAAACCACTATTGAACCCTCTCGCTCAATTATACGATTAATTTCAACTTCCCAACCGTATCCTTTTAGTTCAAGAATAACGGCAATTATCGTAAATTGACCAAAATCAATATCGATCTCATTAAAGTCATTAGTAACATTATTATGACTATTCATTTGAGACATGAGTGCTTGCCAATCTGATTGACTATTAATCACCAAATTGGATTGTTCAATACCCTCTTGACCCATTCCTCCTAAGGTGCCCTTTCCTATTTCTTGAAATTCAACAGCCGCTCTAATTTCTTGTGATGTAGGATCTTCCACTTTACACCCATAGAAAAATACCAAAGTGAGTAAAAAGAATGCGAAAAATGTTTTCATACTAATTTGGTTAAGTTAATTAAAATACCCCTTTAATTATTAATACCAAATCAGGATAAAATGTTACCCTATAAAATGAAAAATTTAGCAATTGCCCGAATCATAAATCCTGAAAATCATACCGACAATCTCAGAATTACTAATTACTTTTCAATGAAATTTGCAAATTTCATTGAAATAAAAAATATATTAAATCAAATTAGCAAAATATGTTCAAAAATTTTAAAACTCAAAATGCACCCTTGTAAACCCAAACATCCCATTAAACCCATGTTGTACAGGTGCATATGTAAATACCCCCAAATAGGTATTACCATAGATTTGCTCCTCTGGGTAGACATCTAAAAAGTTATTCACGCCGATCGTCCAAGCAAGCTGAGGCACGATCCGAAATGTTACACTCGCATCCAGTACCGTTCTTGGTGAGAATTCCTGAAAATCGCCAAAAGCGCCTCCATGCCTTGCCACCGCACCAAAGTACGTAGCTCGCATAAAGAATGTAAACCACTCAATTGTATAATTAAGTGAAAGATTTGATTTGACGCGTGGCGTAGATCGTTCAAGCAACGTTCGCTCTTGAATCCCAAAATAAGTTTCTCGGCGAGGCTCTAAGATAGTCGGAATATTTATTTCATCCCCAACCTTTGTTTCGTTATAATTACCTGCGAAATTAATGGTAAACCTACCAGCTGTAGAGTTAATATCCCATGTCAATACGGCATCTAAACCTCTGGTTTCTGTATTCACAGCATTTGTAAAAAACTTAGCTGCATTGATACCAATCTTATTCAGTACATCTCCAATTAATGGATCACGCTCGCCAAAGGCATCCACCCCAAAGGAGCCTGTGAGTACGACTCGATTCTGTACATTTATTTGATAACCATCTATGCTAAATTTGAAAATATTTCCAATTTTCCCCGTAAACCCTAAACTTACGTTTTGAGACGTTTCTTCTTTTAGCCGTGGAATACCTAATACCGTAGCTGCCCGGCTATCATTAGAGAATATCCCCACTTCGACTAACTTATTATCCACTAAATCAGTAGATACCGTATTATAAAAGGATTGATGTAGTGAAGGTGCTCTAAATCCTGAGCTAATAGATCCTCGAAATGCAAAATTTCTACTCCATGCAACACGCGTATTTAGCTTACCATTAATGGTGTAGCCAAAATCACTGTAATTTTCAAACCTTACAGCTCCCCCAAGTAACCACCATTCGGTAAAATCAGCCTGAATATCTAAATAGGCTGCTGCATTAGAGCGATATGCAACCACCTCATTACTAGGCCTATAGCCAGGAAATCCTTGCGCACCCCCTCGTTTACCCAATGTATCAACAGTAACCACATAACCATCTTGAACTACATCTACAAAGCCATAATTAGTATATGAAGCTTCCTCACCTGCCTCAATAGCATAGTTGTCTTGACGAAACTCACCACCAAGTGCTATATTTAAACCCTTTAGCGCATCCTTATAAAACCTCGAAAAGTCAATATTAGTAGAATGTTGAGCAAATTGATGAGCCCCTGCATAAAATCGATTAGGAGAAGACCTTCCCAATGATGCATTTAACGTCTTAACCGTATTAAAATCAAAGCGGTTTTTACCAAATGTATGGCTTAAGTCTACATTCCAGTTATTTAATTTGCCCCTTAAGCCAAGTGTAATATTTTGATCATTGATGGTAGAATGCAACTCGGGCAAGTATCCTAACGGATAAATACTTAATACATTGCTTTCATAATCAGAGGGTAACCTCCTAAATGGTGCCCCTTTGCCGTTTCGAATGTTTACCCCTCCAAAGGAATAAAACTCTGCATTTTTACTAATTTCTAATTCAGTATTAAACATAAAACCGAGGTTCTCAATAGCAGCATCTCCAACCCTAAAATCAAAATCTTCTCGAGTTAAATTATATTCGGCCAATTTACCATCATCATACAATCGTGCCTCTTCATCACCAAAATAAGCAAAATATCGGTCGTAAGCCGATTGATCAAAGATAATTAAGTCATGGCCATCAGCACGGTTGGTAGCATCCCGCCGTGTATAATCTCCAGCTACATTAAAATGCCCCTTTTTACCAATAGGGAAACCATAGCTTGCATTATATTGTACATTTTGGCCATCATTTTGAGAAGTAATGCCATAAAATGCATTGGCCTCTAGTTTTGAAGTATCTGATTTGAGAATTATATTGATTACACCTGCAATGGCATCTGACCCATATTGAGCTGAAGCGCCATCACGCAATACCTCCACCCGCTCTATTGCAGACACAGGGATAGCATTTAGATCCGTACCAACAGCTCCATTACCCATTGTACCTAAGGTGTTTACGAGCGAAGTCTTATGACGCCGCTTACCATTAATAAGTACTAACACCTGATCAGGCCCCAACCCCCTAAGTGATGCAGGATCAACAAATTCGGTAGCATCAGAAGAAGATTGCCTGTTCGATTGAAAGGATGGCACCACAAAATTCAGGGTTTGGTTCATATCATTTTGCGGAATGGTTTTTACAATATCCTTTAATGGAATAACATCAACAGGCACGGGTGTATCTACGGCTGTCCTGTTCGATCCTCTACTTCCTACGATGACAATTTCATCCATAATCACTTCTTCATTGAGTAAGTAATTAATTGTTACAGATTGCCCCTCGATAACTTCAATACTTCTACTCAATGGTTTATGCCCCGAAATACTTGCAATAATATTGTATGAACCAGGTGGTATTTCGAATGTATAATTACCATCAACGTCAGTCATCGCACCATATGAAGTGCCCTCAGCAACTACTGTGGCACCTATTATTGGCTCATAAGATACCGCATCTTGTACCGTTCCGATTACCTTCGCGCTATTTTGTGCATTAGATTGAATATAAAATCCAAGTAATACCAAAAAAAATACTATGGTTGCTTTGCTTGATAAGGTTGAACTAAAATTCATCTTAAAATAGTTTATTCATTATTAGTTAATTATACTACTTCTCAAAGTATGGTCTATGAAATTACATGAATTTATCCTAAGATTCAAACCTTTCCTCCAAGATATTTTTAAAAAAACTTCAATTTTTATTGATAAAATAATGGCAAAAACTATATTGCATATTAGTCATAACAATGTATTACAAATAAAATGATATGATATATTCTAACCAAGAGTTATTATTCATTTGTAGATAATTACCTAAATATGAACCAATTAGAAAAACTCCCATTTGACTCGAAAATAGGAGTTTATATTATATTCATCACGGTGGGCGCTATAATACTTACCAGGATCTCAAGATGGCTCATTAATAAGTCATTTAAAACTGCCTCAGAGCTTTTAAACGTCGACCCTACCCGCTATAAGTTCTTAAAAAATGCTACTTCATTGATCATCTGGGTTTTTGCCTTTGGGGCGATGATTTCACTCATACCGAAGCTTAGAACGCTAGCTGTTACATTATTTGCGGGTGCTGGTATATTTGTTGCCATTTTAGGGCTAGCAACTCAACAGGCTTTTTCCAATATCATTGGTGGAATATTCATTGTAATTTTTAGGCCTTTTCGAGTAGGTGATATGATTCAGGTAGGCACACTGGACTATGGTATTGTGGAAGATATCACACTCCGGCATACCGTCATCAAAAACTTTTTGAATAAACGCATCATTATTCCAAATTCTGTCATTAGCTCAGAAACTATAACCAACGATACCATTGAAGACTTGAGGGTTTCACGATGGATAGAAATTGGCATAAGTTATGATAGCGATATTGAACTTGCCTGTAAAATCATGGAAGAAGAGGCACTAAAACACCCTCTTTGTATTGACTCTCGAACAGAGGAGGACAAAATAAATGGCAAACCACAAATTGTCATTAGGGTGCTAGGGTTTGGGGAATCAAGTGTAAATTTGAGAGCCATTGTGTGGGTGGCCAATCCGTTGGATGCCATTTCTTTACATAGTGACTTAAACAAATCCATTAAAATGCGATTTGACGCTGAAGGCATCGAAATCCCATTCCCTTACCGAACAATTGTTTACAAAAAAGACTGAAAATAATGAATTCAGAGATAAATTTATCCAGAAAAATTGGGTTACCACCAGGTACTCTCATACATATTGGCACAAAAAAAACAGATAAGCTTAAAATTGAGATCATAGATTTTGGTGGGGAAGAATTTAACATGAATACTCTAGCTCAGCCTGATCAATGTTACCCAACAAAAGACCATAATACGGTACGATGGATAAATGTTAATGGATTGCATGACGTGGAAGCAATATCTAACATAGGCAAGCAATTAAACTTACATGATTTATTGCTAGAAGATGTACTTAATACCAATCAAAGGCCTAAATTTGAGGAATTTGATTCAAATATCTTTATCAGCATCAAGATGCTTGGCCTAAGCGCGGATCGTAACGCTATAGTTTCGGAACAAATTAGCGTGGTATTGGGTGATAATTGGCTCATATCGTTCCAAGAGCAAGAAGGTGATTTGTTTGATGTACTAAGAGAGCGATTAAGGTTAGGTAAAGGCATCATCCGTCAACGAAAGGCAGATTATATATTTTATAGGCTCATTGATATTATTGTAGACAACTATTTTTTTATTACAGAATATTTTTCTGAAGCAATAGAATTACTGGAAGATAAGGTTCAACTAGACGCCACTCAAGAAGTTTTTCATCAAATTCTACATCATAAAAAGTTACTTATTAACTTTAAAAGGTCCGTACTACCACTGCGGGAAATAATTATTTCTATTCAAAAAGATTCTGATACTTATATTCAAGAAGGCACGGTAAAGTATTTACGAGATGTCTTTGAGCATGTGTCACAAATTCATGAAATTATTGAAACTCAAAGAGAATTATTATCAAGTATCATGGACCAGTATCATTCCGCTATAAATAACAAGATGAACCGGGTGATGCAAGTATTAACAATTATCGCGACCATATTTATCCCACTGACTTTTATTGCTGGAATTTATGGGATGAACTTTGAATACATGCCTGAGCTAAAATGGCGTTATGGGTACTTTTATGTTCTCGGTTTTATGTTCGTATTGCTAATACTCATGATTTTTCAATTTAAAAGAAAAAGATGGCTTTGATTTGAATGGCTATCCGCTTTCATACCTAATTTTTCATAAGTTTACTTTTTGTATAATTTATAATAAATAGTTACACATAAATTAAATTAGATAACTTCCAAAAAATCAAAATGCTTTCTATGTATAAAGTCAAGTAATAGAATTAAAAAAATCAACCTTCATACAATAAAACATGCCCTTACCCCTGAAACCTCCTTAATAAAAGCATTGAAGAGCTTAGTATATGGTTTGAGAAGTGGCTTTATGTTATAAGAAATTGGAGTAAGCTGAGATATCAAAAATGAGCATGAAATAATTTAGACAATACGGAGATAGTTTTAGCATAGCTTCATGGGCACTGCTAGAGATGAGGGGATTGATAAAGGTATAGTGTTGGGCGTAAAAAGAAATCTTTTACTTTGGTTAAGAGAGTGTTAATAAAGGCATGGATATCAGAAAATTTCAGAGCTGATGGGGTTAACCGAGGCAGAAATAAAAGGTTTTCTTAGGGATTAAGTTTGTGATCTAAGGGGTATTATAAAATTTTTGTAAATAATTCAAATTTCCTTTTCCAAACTTCATGTACGCATTAAAAGTAAATCTTTTTGATTGCCTCATATTTTATTCCTATGTTTAGAAACTTATTTTACTGAAATTCGTATATTATTATATGAGGAAAGTGTTTTCCATCTTGATTGTTCTTTGGGGTGCGTCAACCCAAGTACATGCGCAATATGAGCTTAAAATTGCTAAGCTAAAATATAGTGGTGGTGGGGATTGGTATGCCAATAAAACGGCTCTTCCCAATTTAATTGCATTCTCGAAAACGCATTTGGGTATTCCATTTGCTGCACGGGAAGATATCGTTGAAGCGAGTAGCCCAGAGCTATTACTTTACCCCTATGTTTACCTTACTGGGCATGGTAATATTGTCTTGACAGAGCAAGAAGCAGAGAATCTTCGAAATTATATGATTGGGGGTGGTTTTCTGCATATTGATGATAATTATGGCCTAGATCAATTCGTTCGATTAGAGATGAAGAAGGTATTCCCAGAACTTGAATTTGTTGAATTGCCTTTTAATCATCCTATTTACCATCAAAAGTTCAATTTTAAGAAAGGACTTCCCAAAATACATGAACATGACGGCAAAGCGCCTCAGGGACTGGCCTTGATTTACCAAGGCCAAGTAGTTTGCTTTTATAGTTATGAATCTGATTTAGGAAATGGTTGGGAAGACCAAAATACCTATAATGATCCGGAAGAAGTTCGTCAGCAAGCACTAAAAATGGGGGCCAATATTCTTTCCTTCGCTTTTACGCAGACTGATTAAGATAAATACTGTATTACCAAGATTAGTAGTATCATCAATTTAAAAAACAACTCATGAAATAATTTGAGAAAAAAACTTACATTTATGTAGTCTCCTACATAAAAATCATTATATTTGTGTAGTTAACTACATAAATTATGACACAGGATTTTATAAAAGAACTCGGATACTTAGGGTTTACGATGCGCATAAAGAGATTAAGTGACGCGTTGATTCACAGTGGTCGTAAACTTTATCAAGATTTGAATTTAGAAATTGAACCGAATTGGTTTTCCGTTTTTAAAATATTAGAAAAGCATGAGGCCATGAGTGTGACCGAAATTGCTGATCGTATTGGTTTGTCACACCCTTCGGTCATTTCTATTATCAATAATATGACGAAGAAGGAGTTTTTGACTGCTCAGAAAGATGCCAAAGACTCACGGAAAAAGGTGCTGATGCTTACAGAAAAAGCAAAGCAAGAACTACCTACCTATAATGCCATCTGGGCATCGGGTGATCTAGCCATGCAA
>JAUIFR010000081.1 GCA_030430325.1 Bacteroidia bacterium
AGTTAAAAGATCGAATGCGACATATTGCCTTGACCATCCATGAAGTATTAAATCTTCCCTACGAAGATAGCCTTGAGGTATGTAAAAAGGTCATTTATGGAAGAGAAGGACAAGGGTTGGAATTGATGTTTTTTCCTGATTATGTGGAGGTTTTTGGACAAAATAATTTAGAAAAATCATTGGCAGAGTCCTCAAAAAAACCAGAAAAACTAAGGGATGATGAAGCTAATTACCATAAAAAATATGTCAAGGAACTCAAACAAATTGTTCCCACTATTGATTGGGAAGAATATTTTGAAGCTTTGGGGCTTAAAAACGTCGATACCTTGATCGTAAAACAACCCAAGTTTATGAAAAAATTAAATGAACTCATTACCACCCTGACTCCTAAAGACTGGAAAAATTACTTCAAATGGCATCTACTAAAAAATACGGCGGCCTATTTAAGTGATGATATTGCAGCCATAAACCATGACTTTTTTAAAAAAACCCTACATGGAATTGAAAAACAAGCTCCAAGACATGAGCATGTGATGAACACCATGGAAAATAATTTTGGACAGCCTGTTGGGAGACTTTTCGTATCGGAGGCTTTTCCACCTGAAGCAAAGGAATCGGCAGAAAAAATGGTCTCATATATAATGGAGGAATTCCGGGTCCGAATAAAGAAACTCGATTGGATGAGTGAAAAGACAAAACTTGAGGCACTAAAAAAGCTTGATGCTTTTAATGTTAAAATTGGTTATCCTGACAAATGGCGTTCGTATGAATCATTCGAGCTTGGGAGTAATTTTGCAGATAATATTTTACGATGTAAGGCATTTGATTTTCAAGATTTTATAAATAGATGGGGTAAGCCCGTGGATAAAAGCCGCTGGGTAAGACCTCCACATCAAGTTAATGCATATTACATGCCACCATATAATGAAATAGTATTTCCAGCTGGAATCTTGCAACCTCCTTTCTTTGATTATAAGGCTGATGCAGCAGTAAATTTTGGTGGCATTGGAGCTGTAATTGGGCACGAAATTAGTCATGGCTTTGATGATAGGGGAAAAACCTACGATGCACATGGAAATCTAAAATCATGGTGGGCAAATGAGGATGAGCAACGCTTTAAGGATCGATCTGAACGTGTCGTTATGCAATATAACCAGTATACGGTGCTCGACTCACTTCCTGTTAATGGATCACATACTTTAGGTGAAAATATTGCTGATTTGTGTGGAATTACTGTAGCATTTGACGGTTTTCAGCGTTATCTAAAAGATAACCCCGCTGAGAATATCAAAATTGATGGATTTACTCAAAATCAGCGGTTCTTTTTATCATTTGGGCAAATTTGGCGTGCCAAGTATACTGATGAAAGGTTAAGGGTTCGGACACTTTCTGATGAGCATGCACCACCAATATGGCGTGTTAATGGTACCCTTTCAAATGTAAGCTATTTTCATAAAGCATTTGGGGTTAAGCCCGGTGATAATATGTATTTAAACGATAGTTTACAGGTAACAATTTGGTAGACTACGAGCACTTTTTGAATGATTTTTGCAAAAATCATTCAAAAAGTGTGTTATTACTATTTTAAACTGTTATATTACATGTGTAAGGTCTCTTATAAGTTAACGAAAATCCTCGATCAAATTGTTTAACTTTACGATCCTATTTTTCAAGTAATTTCTATTTATTATGAAATCCACACATTTTGTTTTGCTATTAATAATTGGTTTGTTTATGTCATGCGGTCAGGATAAAAAGGACCAAACCACTAATGATCAATCACCTACAGAAATAAAAAAAGCTGAGCAATTCTTTGATCAAACCTATGAGCAACATTTGGATTTACATCCTCAGAAACTCATGGAAAAAGGGCTTAAAAAGTATGCTGATAAATGGGATGACTTTTCACCTGAGTTTATTACAAAAGAGGTAAACTGGTATAAATCTAAATTGCAATACCTTCAAGACTCTATAAATATTGCCTTACTAGACCCCCCAACCGCATTAAGCTATACCATCTTTAAAGCTTGGGCAGAACGAAACTTGAATTTCTTAGAAAATTGGGAATTTGATTATGAAATCCATCAAATGCATGGCATTCATGCCTTATATCCGTCATACTTAATTAGTCTACACAGTATTGATAATGAAGAAGACGCCAAAAACTATATCCAAAGAGTAAGCGGTATTTTGAATGTATTAATGGACATCATCAAAAACGTAGAGTATAAAGCCTCGAAAGGCATTAAATTACCTAGTTTTTTGTGCCCCAAGGTAATTGAAGCCAGTGAAAATTTATTGAAAGGTTACCCCTTAAATGAGGGAGAAGATCATGTCCTTTATGCTGATTTCAAAGAGAAATTGGCAGGAATAGAACTCGACGAACAGGTAAGGGAAAACCTCATCAAAGAACTTGAAGAAGCCCTAACGTTATCCTTCAAACAAGGCTACCAAGCTTTGATTGTTGCAATGAAAGGCCAGATGGAAACAGCTAATGATGAAGCAGGGGTCTGGAAATTCCCAAATTCAGAAAATTACTATCAAAACTGCCTTAAATATCATACTACCACAGAAATTACACCACAACAAGTGTTTGATCTTGGTTTATCAGAAGTAAAGCGCATACATAATGAGATGAAAGAAATCATCCAAAAAGTATCGTATGAAGGTGACCTGAAGCAATTTTTTAAATTTATGCATGAGGATACAGAAAACCGATTTCACTTCCCCAATACGGATGAGGGTAAGCAAGAGTATTTAGATTCTGCCAAGCGAATTATAAATACCATGAAAGGTAAATTAGATGATTTATTCTTAACCAAACCGAAAGCAGATATTATTGTCAAAAGGGTTGAGGCATATCGAGAAAAGTCCTCAGGTGCAGCATTTTACTTGGAACCTGCTACAGATGGCTCACGGCCAGGCATATACTACGCCAATTTGTATAATACCAAAGACTTACCAAGTTATCAAATGGAGTCCTTAGCGTATCATGAAGGCATCCCAGGGCACCACATGCAACTTTCTATTGCACAAGAACTAGAGGGGATACCCGAATTTAGAAAATATGAATTCAACACAGCTTATGTTGAGGGGTGGGCCTTATATGCAGAGTTAATCCCTAAGGAAATTGGTATGTTTAAAGACCCGTATTCTGATTTTGGCCGATTAACCGAGGAACTTTGGAGGGCCTGCAGACTGGTAGTAGATGCTGGTATACATTACAAAAAGTGGACTCGAGAACAAGGCATTGCGTTTTATATGGAAAATACTCCTGCGGGTAGAAGAGAGTGTGAGCGCATGGTGGATCGCCATATCGTTTGGCCAGGTCAGGCTACTGCCTATAAAATTGGTATGTTAAAAATACTCGAACTTAGGCAACAAGCAAAAGCAGCATTAAAAGACAAATTTGATGTCCGGGTATTCCATGATATAGTACTAAAAAATGGCTCACTGACATTACCGATTTTGGAAGAGCAGGTTCAGAAGTACATTCAAGAAAATCAAGCTAGCTAATGGTTATTTTACCAATATTGTTTTAACTTTATTGGTAAATAATGCACAAATGATTCAAATTAAACCATTCGTATTTAATTTCTTTTCAGAAAACACCTACGTTGTTTTTGATCAGACTAAGGAAGCCATCATTGTGGACCCGGGTTGCTACTCCCAAAATGAAAAAGACCAACTGGCAACATTTATATCTAAAAATGAGTTACAGGTAAAATTTATCATCAACACACATGGGCATATTGATCATGTACTTGGTAATCATTATGTCAAAGAGTTATACGGTGCACCTGTTCTAATTCATCCGCTTGATGTTGTTGTGCTGAAGTCAGTGGAGGTTTATGCACCAAGTTATGGAATCATGGATTATGTGGGCATAGATCCTGATGGTAACTTAGAACCTGGTCAAAAACTACGATTTGGTAATACCGCATTTGATATCATCTTTGTGCCAGGACATGCCCCCGGCCATATTGCACTTATCGGACCCAATCAAAAGGTGTGTATAAGCGGTGATGTATTGTTTTATGAAAGCATTGGCCGTACAGATCTACCTGGGGGCAATCACCAAACTTTACTCAACAGCATCCACCAAAAAATGTTCACCCTTGATGATGATATGGTGGTATATCCAGGACATGGCCCTACCACTACCATCGGACACGAAAAAGCACATAACCCTTTTTGCCTCATTACTAATTAAATCGAAATGTGGTTTTTCAAAAAGTCAATGGTTGCTAATGCATTCACGATGGCTAATATTTGCTGTGGTGCGCTGGGCATCATTCAACTTTTGAGAGAAGATGAGGGATATCAATTTGCGATTTACTGGATTTTACTAGCTGCAGTTTTTGATTTTTTAGATGGATTTGCGGCACGTCTGCTCAATGCTCCGTCAGAAAAAGGGAAGCAGCTTGATTCACTGGCCGACATGGTTACTTTTGGGTTACTACCAACGTTGATTTTATTTAGATTGATTGAGCTAGTGACCACTGACCAAAATACGTTATCAAGTGTACTACCTTATTTTTCATTTTTAGTGTTAATTGCTTCAGCCTATCGCCTAGCTAAATTCAATATTTCAACTCAACAGCAATTACATTTCCTGGGCCTGCCTACACCTGCATCGGCACTTTTTGTTGGTAGTTTAGCTTGCTACTTTGATCATGAGATTATGCTTAATTGGGCAGTTGGCTTTGCTCCGTATATACAACTTACTATTTTAATTATTACTACTTTACTTGCCTTACTGCTCATTTCAAACATTCCACTTATAGCCTTGAAGTTCAAATCATTTCGCTTTAATGAAAATAAATCTACTTATGTTTTTATTGCCATTGCAGTTTGCCTATTTGCATTTTTGCACCTTAAAGCCTTTTTACCCATTATCATTTTGTACCTAGCTTGGTCGTTTTTATTCAAACCAACGACAAAATAGCCTTTTATTGAATATATTTAGCCGAATTCATTAAATAATGTTGTTATGTATGGCATATTTAATCAACCCAGCTGTATTTCGCACATTCAATTTATGAATAAGGTTTTTACGATGTGTAACCACAGTGTGGTGACTGATAAACAATTTTTCAGCAATTTCTTGCATAGTAAGCTCGTTCGCGATAAGTTTCAAAATTTCTTGCTCACGCTTTGTAATATGCACCTGTTCTTCAGTACCTTTTATCGTTGGCATCAGGCTACGCATATACTTATTTTTTACCTCTTCACTAATATAAATTTCACCCTTGGAGATCGCACTTATTGCTTTTGATAATTCTTCCTTCCCGCTATTTTTGAGGACATAACCTTTGGCGCCACTTTTTAGGGCCCTTTTAATAACATTATTATCCCCATGCATGGTAAGTATGAGTACGTTAGTAGACGGATAAATATTGCGGATGTGCTTACATAATGTAATACCATCCATCTCTGGCATACTAATATCAGTAATGATGATGTCTACCTTTTCTTTATCAACCAAATTAATGGCTGCCTGGCCATTTGCCACTTTACCTACAATTTCAACTTCATTCATATTTTCTAATAAAGTTACCATTCCTTCCAAGTAAAGTGGGTGATCATCCGCTATGATCACTTTAGTTTTTTCTATTGTATCTACTTGCATTTCATTTTAGTTATTAAACTTAAATTGGAATATCTATATTTATTAATGTTCCCCTACCAGGTTTAGAATCAATATGAAAACTTCCCTGTAGGATATTTATTCGATTTTGAATATTCACTAGGCCAATGCCCTTTTTATATTTTTGTAAATCAAACCCAACACCATTATCCTCAAATAGTAGATTGATGTAGTTGTTATATCCTGTAAGCTGAATATCGACTTGCTTGGCATGGGCATGTTTTATACAGTTATTAAACAGCTCTTGGATAATTCGATATATATCAACTTGAATTTCTTCATTTATACTATCAAGTAATTTAGCTGGATAATACGTGTAGTTAAGCTGAAGTTTATTTTGAAAATGCTCAATATATGAGTTAAGGACCTGTGTAAAAGGATTATCAACAAAGTTAGGCGGTAACAAATTATGAGAAATACTGCGTAACTCTCTAAAAGTTGCGTCGATATTTTGCAATGTGCGCTCTAATACTGGTGTAGGGCTTGCTTCATGTGCATAAACACGCTCCAAATTTAACTTAATACCAGCCAAGGCACCCCCTATACCATCATGAAGCTCCTGTGCAATCCTTTTGCGCTCTTCCTCCTGGCCTTTTTCTCTTTCTAATATGGCCTTAATTTGTTGTTTTTTAATCAATTCAGATATTTTCTTACGACTAATCTCCTCATTTTTAATATTAATTAGGTCCTTAGCGCGAAGCTTAACCCGAAATGACCAAATGATAATGATTACAAAAATGATCAACGCGACAGAACTTCCAATTAGTACCAAACGCCACAAAAATTCTTGTTTAGCAATAGCCTCTTGTTCGGCCTTTTGATGTTTTAACAATGCAATTTCCTTCTCCTTTTTTTCCGTCTCATATTTTGTTTGCATATTGGCTATTTGCTCAGATTTTTCCTTATTATAAATGGTATCATTTAATGACAAATGCTGCTCTAAGTAACCAAAAGCCACCTCATACTTCTCCAATCCCTCATTCGATCTGGCTAATATTTTATAACATTCATTTACTAAATTTATATCATCTGATTTCAGTGCAATTTTAAGACCTTTATTAGCATGATAAATCGCGGAATTATAGTCCTTCTGTCTCAAAGCCACTCTACCAATATTTGTGTGCGCGTAAACAATTATATCTTGATTATTAGTATTATAACCACTCTCTAATGCTTTTCGAAAATAGGCCGTAGCTTGATTGTATTCACCCCGTTTCAAGAATAAAAACCCAATATTATTATTACATAAACCAATATCTGATTCAAAATCATTTTCTTGAGCTAATTGAAGTGCTTGATTATAATATTTGATGGCTTGTTCGTAATTTTCAGCACCAACATGCAGCATGCCAATATTTTGAATAATAGCAAAACGCAATCGAATTATGTCAGTAATCGTATCATTAGGAACCTTAGAAAAAGCTATTTGGAAATAGGAAAGAGCTTTATCATAATCCTTTACATAAAAGTAATTGATCAAACCAATCATATTATATATCTCAGCAATCTCATGCATACCATAGGTAACGGGATGCTGTTCACTAAATCTTAATGCCTCATAACATTTTTTTAAGGCATCCTCATACTCATTAAGCCTTGAATACAATCCGATCAAAATCATCATATTCTTTACATAGAGAATATCATCTTCCAATTGTTTACTAAGGTTCAGCGCTATCATACAAGTATTTACAGCGTTATTATAGTCTGCACCCTTTTTCTTTTGTGCTGCACACAATGCATTATAACCCAAAGCTTTACCTCTAATATATTTTAATGAATCAGCTAATTTAATTGCCCTTTTAGCATACATAATAGCACTATCACAGTCTAGTTTATCGTATAGACATAGGTTTGCTTTTTGATATAATTGTTGAACAATCACTGAATCCTTTAAATCTTGCGAATTGATTTTATTAATAGTAAAAATTATTAATAATAGCATTATCCATAAGTAGGAATGCCTTAATTGATATATCATTGTGGCTCTGGATTGTACTAATTGAAAACTATTAATAAGTTAACACTTTTTTTAGGTACAACCAAGCCCGAACTTCAAGAAATACTCACCATCGTGTAAAATAATCAGTCTGATGATTAAGCAAGATAAATCAAATGAAGACTAATTATTTTACAGCATGGTGAATAATGCGAGTTAAATCAAAACTTAAACAAACATACGGTATCGGTAGCTCCATTTTGAGTTGGATCTCCTCCAATTACTTGTTTTGCATTTGTTGATTTAGTAATAAAACTAGTCAACTTTAACGGTGTTAATTTGTTCTCTCTTTTCATAACAATCTGATTTAATGATTAATACTGTTTCAAAAGTAGATCACATAAACCAGGAATGCCTGACCCAAAAAAGGTAAAATGCATATCCCTAAAAAAGGGGATATATTATCAAAAGAGAATATTTAATTATCTAATATTCAACATATTAAACAATATATTATAATTAACTCTTCATGAGAGTTATTGAAAAAATAGTAGTAGGTTGGTCATCAAATAATTGAACATTTTTTGCTGATTTCATTCATTTATATGTATTCATCAGCATTTCTACCTAAAATGAAGTATCAAATGAATTTATGAGGTAAGTAGAATTATCTTGTCGCAGGTTCTCCGAAACTGCTATAGGATATCAATTATCATTTTATTAAAAATAAATGCATTATGCTAAGTTTTTTTAAAAAAAATTGATAATTTATTATAAATTTATTAAAATACCTGCTAAGCAGTGACTACTTTCTGCATCAATCGCTCACGATCGACAAACTCAAAGCATGTAACGAACGCGCTAATGGTTACACCCAAAATGCCATGAACATTCAGGTTTTGTCCAGTAAAGTACAAGTTAGGTATTTTTGTTTTGGGATGAATAAAGGAACGTGCCGGGTGCTGGCTATCCTTAATGATGCCATACATAGAACCATCTAGGTTACCAATATAGTCTCTGTAAGTAAGTGGTGTAGAGCTATAAATGCCTCTTATTTTTGAACGTATATCAGGGAAAATACCGATTAACTTATCTAATAATATTTGCTCCTTTTCTCTTTTATATTGCTCATAATCTGATGATCGCGGAGCAGGCTGTGCTGTAGTATTAATTGAATCTGCCCACTGTGCTACTTCTTCAAACGGCATACATGCCATGACAGACATCCCATCTGCATATTTTGGCTTTTTGTCATTAAATGGGGTACATACCATAAAGCCATTCGGCCACGTAGCTCGATCAAAAAGGGCACCATCCCAAACATTATCAGTTAAATAATGATAAATATTATAATTGATATATGGGAAACTATTTGGCTTTAATGCTAAGTGCAACGTAAAGGATGAAATAGTATTTTTTGCATGCTTAATACGGTTAACATAGGCTTTTCGAAAGTTTTCTTCTCCAATAATTGAAATCGTAGCCGCGGGATGCGCATTTGAAATAAAATGTTTTGCATAGACCCTTGTACCATCTTGTGTATGTACACATTTAATTTGATTTCCTTCAAGATCTGCCCCCACAACTTTTTGGCGAGTATATATTTCACCACCATGGCGCTTTACCCCTTGCACCAGGTATTTAGCAATATTTGCCCCACCAAGCACACAACGATAGGCACTTTCTAAATAACTATTAATGACTAAAGCATGAATGTAAAACGGTGTATTTTCTCTAATACCAGCATAGAGTAAATTAGTCCCTGCCAGAACATTTCTAAGCGTTTCATTATCGGTTAATTCCTGGAAATAATCATAGGCATTGGTGCGGAGGTATTTATCTTCATAAATATAACTTTCTGACAAGGAATAATTCAGGTGATATAAAGGAAATTTATCACAGTAAAACTGAAGATCCTCGCAATACTTTTGTATAGCATATTTTTCATCCGGAAAGTAGGTGATTAGACGATCTTGAAAATTTTTGTAGCCTTGGGCATGAAAATATTGTTTACCATTGAAATTTATGCAATCAAACCCTTGCACATCAAGTAACTTCAATTTTAGCTTATCCATGATACCAAAATACTTAAAGTATTGGTGTAGGTTTTGCCCCTGCGTGAGCCCCCCAATATAATGCACACCGGTATCAAATAATGTTTTTTGCCTACTAAATACCTGTAAATTGCCCCCAATTTGAACATTTTGCTCCAAAACACCCACTTTATATCCCTCGCTTGCCAAAATATAGGCACATTGCAACCCTCCTAGCCCACTTCCTATGATTACGACATCAAATAATTGGTTCCTAACTTTCATTTTTTCTAATTATATAAAGTGTATTGGACGTTTTTTTTGAATGTTGCTCTGTTTCAATATTGGCGTTAAGTTCATGAGCTAAATCTACAATAATTTGTTTTTCAAGAAAATAGGGTGCCTGATTAAATTTACTAAAACCAAGTATCCTGGACCACTTTTCGGTCCTGATTGTTTTGATGTGGTTGTGACCATCCTCACTATTTCCTTCTCTTATTAATAAGATTCCATTATCACTTAATCCTAATATGGCACGTTTCATTAAGGTAATTTGGTCTTCTTTATCTAAATAATGCAAACTATCCAATAATAAAATCACTTCTTGATTGTCCAAAGCTACTTGCCGAATATCCATGTTTTGAAAGACAATATTGGGAAATGATTTGATATGAGCCGCTAACTCAATTTTATTTTGATCATAATCAACGGCTAGTATTTGACGGTTTTGATCTCTCAAAGTCAAGTAATACGCTAAGAAACCATATCCACAACCCAAATCCACGATTTTTCTTCTACTCCCAATGAGGTTATGATATTGCTGATAATGGCTATATTCTAAGCGCCATTTTAGCGTAAAATATTGCTCCAAAATGGGGCCTTTATATAAGAAATGCGCTCCAATTTGATGCAAAAAATACCGTTTGTTTTGGGCAAACGCTTCAAATTGACGATACGCTGATTTGAATTCCTTCGATATCAGCTTTGCCTTTTGACTATAATTTTCTCCATAATTTGGGTCAAGAGCAGTAATTGCAGGAAGAATTTTGGCTTTAAGTTGCCCTTTACTCACAACAAAATCATGTTTCGATAATGCCTCATGTGCACCGTGAATTAGAACGGGCTGAATAGGCATCTCCAACATCTCTGACAAATAAAAAGCCCCCTTATGGAAACGCCTAATTTTGCCATCATCAGAGCGCCTACCCTCAGGGAAAATAGCTATGCTAAACCCCTGTTGAATGCTTTTTTTAATATCATGCAGGTTTTGTTCATAGCCTTGGGCAGCCCAAATATACCCTGCATACCTAATAAATTTCCCAAAAAACACGGAACGATTTACCCAGTCATTCGTAACAAGTAACAATTTCGGATGCAAACTCACCAGGATCAGTATATCTAAAAAGGAACTATGATTCGCTATATAAATAGTGGGTGTTGATGGATCCAAATTTCCTTTACCCAATACATTAAAAGACACATTGGGTGTCATCCAAATTAATGAATAAGTAAATTTGGATAATACCCCCGTTAACAGTTTTCGTTTGGTAAGTTTTTGAACAGGCGTAATGATTAAAATCAATAATAGCAAATGGAGCAAAATACATCCTACAAAAAAATAAGTAAAGCTTAGGCTTGTACGAATAATATCCATTGCAGTAAGGGGGGCTTTATTCTGATTTGTTCGACCAAATATGATTCCGTTAAACAAAATCGGCTCTACAATGAGTGCTACAACTAAAATATTTACCATACCAATAACACTGATAATTGATATCGAAAAAAGTGCTGGGTGGCTTGCAAATACTAATACCCCTGTGCCAATAATGGTCGTAATGGTAGATAAAATGATGCTTTTTTGATAAACCTGCAAGGGCTTCTTGCCAGAAATATGCTTTTTAAGCAACGCATCACCTATAAAAATGCAAAAATCATCCCCAAGGCCAAAGATAAACGTAACCAAAACGATGTTGACAAAGTTAAATCGAATATCAAAAATAGCTGCAATTCCTAATATCCAAATCCAACTGATGATCATAGGTAGGAAAATAATTATTGCTAGTTCTATTCTACCATAAATAATGAGTAATGTTATAAAAACCAATAACGATGAAATAATGATGATTTTATTAAAATCATTGCTGAGCTGTGCAGTCAAATCACTGAGAAATTCGGTGCGATCATAAATAAAAACACCAGGGAACAACGCACTAATCTTTCTTTTTATCGCCTCCTTATTATTTTTATTAATTGTGACACCTGATACGGCATATTTTTGCTTTGTTTGGGTAGAGTCAGCATAAGTAGTTAGTCCTAATTTTTCTAGTTCGAATGAAGAAGTTGGCCTTAACTCATATTGACTAACCCAATCAAAAAATGAACTGAAAATTAAGGTATCCAAGCCACGTGCGCTTGCCTGTTTATTCCAAGCTGGTTTTAGCCTCACCAATTGCTCACTCCAATATGCATGCCAAGTAACAACCTTTTCTTGCTTAACCGAATTTGGTAAGCGAAACAATGCATCAGATTCCATACTTTTGATGAGCTTTTTTGTTTTTAGCTGTTTAAATGCTTGATATAGCCTGTAATTTTGATTCTTAAGTTCTTCAGGTTGCAATTCGCCTACTATAAAATATAACTTTTGTTCATTCATAGGATTAATTCCTATCGTATTACGCTCTTTGATTTTTAAATGCTCAGGATGATAATTTAAATGCGCCAGGTTAGCATCAAACTTTACATCAAATGAAAAATACAAGAAGACAATAGTTAATATCAAAACCAATTTTGCCCCATGACGCACCGTAATATCCTTTAAGTAATTTTTTGAATTATAACGTGTATAAATTTTATTAATATGCTCATTATTAATTACTTGAGGTAATAAAAATAAGGTAAATAAACAAGCGACCGATAAGCTTAATGCAGCAAACAGCCCGAAATCTTTTAGAATAGGCGAACTCGTAAATTGTAATCCACTAAACGCCAAAACAGTTGTAAAACAACCTATAAGTAATGGAGAGCATATCTCAGAAAGAGTTTGTGTACTGCTCCTGGTATGCTTCAGGTGAGAAAAGAAGTGGAAGGAATAATCTAATATAATCCCAAATGTAATAACACCTGCTGCGAGCGCTATGGCTGAAATTTCCTGTTTAAACAATGTGATGATCGCCAATGAAACAATAAAAGAAAAAATGGCAGGCAATAAAAAGTAAATTAAAATTTTAATCGAACGATAATACCAAAGCAATAAGACGGTGATAAGTAGTACAGCTATTGACATTGTCAAATACGTGTCTTTTTTAATTTGCTCAGAATTGGCAACACCAATCATCATCGTACTAAACAACTCCAATTGAAATTCTGGGTGATTCTGATTCCAATCTTTTTCAAATGCTGATAATTTCTTATTTAATGGAATCATCTGGGAAAGTTCCCGCATATTAATGGATAATTCAGCCATACTTACTGCCCTTTTGAGGCGAGTGTTTGACTGCATTGGCATAAAATTACTACTAAAATCCTGCCATTTTTTGGGTATAAAACCAAAAGGATCACTCAAAACCCACTTAGGGTCTATTGGTAGCACAGGTGAATTTAATTGATTCCATAAATTTTTAACAGTTGTTGGAAGCTGCTTTTTACTTGTTACTGAATCAAAATAAACATAGTCAGCCGAGTCCAAAAAGAGTGGAAAATGATCATATAAGTATTGGTAACCATGATTGATCGATTGAGACTTATAAATATCAACCATTTGGTTTATAGGTATTTTGAAATCAATGAGCTCCTTATTAACTTGCTCCATGACTTGCTGTACTACTTCTTGATCATGTTTTATGGAATCATACTTTAGGGAAATGTATAATTTATTATCATTTCCTAAATTATTTATTAGTTTATTGTATTTACTAAGTGATGAACTTTGCGGAAAGAGCGCTGAAACATCCTCCTGGATTTGCAAATTTCTCAAGACAAAATATAGTAAAAAAACAAGCAGTAATGCCAGTGCAATACTCACAAATCTGCGGTATTTCTGAAGCCTAAAATAAAAATTAACTAAAAAAGAAGCTATTCGCATTATTTTTCGTGACCACTCAAACCCAATTAAAACAAACTACATCCAATATGGCTCCAAAACAGCCCATTTATCCCAATATTTTCATTGATTATTTTTCAATTGGCAAATATAGTCTGAAGCAATCAATTTTTATGTTAAAACTCACTATTTTGTCATAAAACTTATTTTCCCAAAAATATAGAATTCATTTAATATTTTTAGTGCACAGGTGATTTATAGCTATTTAATTTTAATTCTAATTAAGTCTTAAGAGCCATGCTTTTTTATTATTTTTCTTTTATTTTAAATAAAATTAGCTAAATACATTCATTAATTTTATTTTTAATGCTCAAAATCATCACATAGCATCATGGCAGTTCTTAAAATTTTATTACTTTTGCACCCAAATCAAAAATAGGATAGTTTGGTACCTTTGACGCTAAATCAAGTTTTTCAGCATATTTATCAAAATAAACCTTTCGAAATCACCAGCGATCAATTCAATCAGATTGAACGCTCCCATCAATTTTTGATAAAATTTGCTGAAGATAAAGTTATATATGGTATAAATACTGGGTTTGGCCCTATGTCCACCATCCAAATTGATGAAAGCAGGCTGAACCCATTACAATATAATCTAATACGAAGCCATGCCAATGGTACTGGTATGCCCCTCAATGAGCCCGATGTATTGGCTATACTCATCGCCCGTTTGCAAACCTTGCTGCTCGGTCGTTCTGGGGTTCATATTGATGTTGTAAAAAAAATACAATCATTTATTAATCAACGGATTACTCCTTATATCCCACAACACGGAAGTGTTG
>JAUIFR010000082.1 GCA_030430325.1 Bacteroidia bacterium
ATTGGAGCCTCATGACGCACTTGTATTTGTAGAAAAATTGGAGGCCATTTTTGGAGAGCAAGATTTCTGCCAGCGCCTTTTACACGAAAAAAGCCAGCAAGTATCGATTGTTGAGTCGAAGGATAAGTATCATAAGGATTTTGAACGCCTTAACTATGAATGGTTAGAAAAATATTTTAGTGTAGAACCTTATGATGCAGAGATATTAGGCAATCCAAAAAAGCATATTATTGATAAGGGTGGTTTTTTGTTTTATGCATTACTTGGAGAGGAAGTTGTGGGTACCGTGGCACTAATTACTAGGGGAGAGGGCATATTTGAACTTTCTAAAATGGCCGTTACTGAAAAATACCGCGGTTTTAAGATTGGTTATAAACTGATGTTACACTGCATCGAGTTTGCACGGCAATATGGTACAGAAGTCCTATTCTTGGATTCAAATACAAAACTAAAACCGGCAATAAATTTATATCGAAAGGTAGGGTTTCAAGAAATAGCAGTGCCTTGTGATACGCCCTATGAGCGTTGCAATATTCGTATGGAAATTAGGTTTAAGTAGTGGGTTGGATTGGATATTTGGCACTAGGTATGAGTTTGTGGGCTGTTACAAAAAGGAATATGCGTGCGTTTCGCTGGTTGCATCTAATGGCTAGTGTTCTTTATATTGCATATGGGTTATCTATAGAGGCCTATCCAATTGCCATTGGTGGTAGTATATTTATGATGATCCATGTGTATCACTTATGGAAAATGGCCCAGACAAAAGTGTGATGGATATTGAAATAAGGTTAGCGGAAGGAAAAGATTGTAGGGGCATTTGGGATATTTTACCTGTATTTGATTTTTGTAGTTGAAATTTAGTTTTATTCATTTTTTTGTCGCGTATTTTTGACATTTTTCATTATATTTTGCTAATTTGATTCAGTAATTCAATAGTTTTATTGGTCTTCGGCGAACTGATCTGAATGGTTGAGACCTTTATAATCTAGGTATCGGTTTTGTTTATCTTTAATTAATTTCTTGTACTTTCTTTCTTATAATAAATTTTGCAACCACAATAAATGGTATTTTTATATTTGGGGGTTGCCTGGTCAATGCTTTGCATCGCCCAGGCCGGGCTGCTTTTGGGTCCCGTCCCCTTGGGACCCGACTGCTATGCAGTCGGCCAACACATCCCTAACCCAAATTGGTTTTTTCTGAGTTTAACCCGCATTATTCATCACAGTATCGTAATGAGAGTCAAAATTTCTTCAACATCAAGGAATTTATTTAAAATTTAAAAATTATATTATTAAAAATGTGGCTTAACTTTGTGTAATAAATTTGGTTGCAAGTACACCTTATCGCGGTATAGGTAGCAAAGCAAATAACAAATTCCAATAATAATACCCAAACATTTAATTAATGTGTAATTATTTATTAGACTTTATAATACAATTTAGAAAATAAACGATCGAGTAAGTGATAATTATTAAGCTTGAATGTGTAAGATGGATTATTTTAACGAATTTAGCAAAATATATTCAATTTTACATGGCTATCTGCTTTCATACCCATTGATGAAAAAATCTTTCCTGGCGCAGGTTCTCCGAACCTGTGCCTTAGAATAATTATATTTGCCCAAAAATCAACGTAAAATCCAACTTTTTTTTGCATGAAACCAGCTTGCTGGTTCACTGAAACCGGCACGAATCAATTTTGAATAAATGAGTAAAATGTCTCGCCGGTTCCGTCCAAGCCTTTTAAATCAATTATATTTTTGGACGAATGCCTTTAAAATTTATAGTGTTACTGAAGTAAATTTGCCAATTTTGTTCAAATTAAATTAGCACCACATGGGCACAGGTTCGGAGAACCTGCGCCAGGATTCGGTTGGGTAATTTAACGGACAATCATGCAATTTTATACTAAATCTGGTAGTTTTGAAATGAATTATTACGGGTTTAATAAAAAATTTTAAGTAAGAGCTCTATAAATAAAAACCCCAAAGCGCCAAAGGCGCTTTGGGGTTTGCGGTCTGGACGGGACTCGAACCCGCGACCTCCTGCGTGACAGGCAGGCATTCTAACCAGCTGAACTACCAGACCTCCAAAGTAGATTGCAAAAGTAGGGGGCTTGCCCCTAATTTGCAAGCGAATTTATGAATTTTTCATAAATAAATTATTATAGTACCAACATCTTTTTCTTTCGGACGACTTCACCAGTAGCAACCTCTAAGATATATGTGCCAGGAGGCAATGTGGTGGCATCAATAGGGAGTACTTGTACTCCTTTCTGATTAAAGAACTTAGTGCTTTCCATCCAAATTCTACCTGAAGCATCAATGATACGATATTTAACCTCCCCAGGTCTTTGTAAAAAGATGCTAGCCATACTAGTTCCAACCACTGGATTTGGAATGATTTGCATATCATCCTTAGCTTGTTCAGCTTCTAAGTTTGCAGAAAGTGGTGCTTGCTGGATAAAGACATTATCGATGGCCCATCCCCATCCGGTTGCAGCAGGGTCTGAGAATAGCCTAAATCGTACAAAGATCGTATCGCCGGCATTAAATGAATCATGTAAATTAACAGCATGGCTGCGATATAGGCTTGGCGTGCCTTCCTGAACATTATTATAGGCACTGAGCCAGTCTGCATCATAATTGGCGTCATATCCATTCTCAAACGGCACCCAATTGATACCATCCTTACTGCCTTCTACCACTACATAGTCCCAAAATTCCTGCTCTCCAAACGAAGTACCTTCTTCTCCAATCTCTACGATGGCAATGTCATTATAATAAAGTCTGGCCTCATCAGGGTCTGCTGCTATAATGATCGGGCTGCGTAGTTGGTAAGTATAATTGGTAACTGTTAGATACGGATGAGGAGTATGAATGGCCCCATTATTAAAAGTACTGAGGTTCTTCCAATCCATGTTGCCAATAAAGTCTGCCGTACTACTACTGTCTTCAAAGGTAGTGCCATAGCTCGTTAAATATTCATCGATGGGGTAATAATCAACGGTTAAGCGCTCGGTATGTAATTTTCTATTATTTACATGTGCTGTGAGCCAGATGGTTTTATCTCCATTGCTAAGCCCAGGTAACGATAAAGTTATCTGCTGTAATGCCTCAGGCTTAAAGCTCAGCAGACGCTCTGCATCGATGTATAAATCCACTGAATCATATTCCCCTAAAATGGTAGCACTGATAACTAAATCCCCGTTCATGGCCGTGCTGGCACCGTTAATTTCTGGCCCAAGAATATTTTCTGGCAGCTCTGGGATGTCCACGGTCCAAATACCTCGCCCATGTGTGGCAAGTACGATTTGCTGGTCCACTACTTTCATGCGCCAAACAGCTACTGCTGGCAAACCATTATTGGCTAGGGCCCATGTTTGCCCATTATCTGTAGACTCGATTAGGCCGATTTCAGTACCTGCCCAGATGGTATTAGGGTCATGTGGCATCACGAGAAGGTCAAAAACGGCCACATCTGGGAAGCCATTGCTACTCACCTCATTTTGCCCATAGCCAGATATATCCTCCCAGGTCTGGCCTAAGTCCGTTGTGCGTAATACCTTTGGTGATTTACCAAATGAAAAGAGCGCATAGGCCGTATTCGGCTGAGTAGGGTGTGCGGTAAGTCCTGAAACCTGCCCAAGTGTACGCTCAGTATAAGTGCTCGTTTCCTTAAAGCTCAAACCCCCATCGGTACTTACTTTAATGCTGATGGTATCTTCCATGGATACACCAGCCCATACAATATCATTATCAGCTTCTGAAATGGCACCTTTTATTATATTCCTAAGTTGCCAACTGCCTTCCATTTCTGAAAGTGACCAACTAAGTCCAAAATTTGGGCTACGCCAAACTCCTGATGCACCATAAGTATATACCATATCAGGCCTGCTTTTGCTCATCACTAGGTTTGTGAAAAATGGAGCTCGTTCTTCCCCAATATCTTCAAGCCCATTTTCCATAGATATATACCCTCCTACATTACTGACAACTCTTAATATATTATTAAAATAGACACTAACCATAAAACTATTGCCATCCTTAGAATTCCAAAGAGCGGCAAAACCATCACCTTCTTCCACTTTATTATAATCTGAACTTGAGGTAGGATCAAGATCAGAAGCTTGGGTGCCATTGTCTTGTGTACCACCAATATAAACATTAGCTCCAGGTCCTTTATCTACCCCATAAAACTGGGTTGTATTAAATCCTCGTCCTACTCCAGTCCAATCGCCTTCTTGCTCACCTGGGAATGTACTTATATTCGAAACATATACACCCCCATCATTTCCATTGAGTAACTTAAAAGTTTGATTGTTTTCATCGGTGATAATAGGTATAAGTTGATGATGGTCTACATGTACATGCTTATTTAACCTTTGATATTGTTCATAATAATCAGTTAAATTGGTGGTTTGCTTTGATTTACTTGAAACACCATAGTTAATTGTGATCTTAGAATCAGGTAAATTATTAGCGTCCCATGTTGTTCCTTCTGCAACTGTCGGCCATAAAAAATAAAGTTGATTGACCGCTGCTCCACCATTTTGAGCAATACTAGGGTGAGGTGTGTCATTGTAATCTTGGGAATGCACTAAAATATACTCACGTCCATTAACCCCGGTATTTGGAATGAGGTTAAATTCCCCGTCTCCCTCTTGGTCTCTGAAAGATACCATCATTTGCCGATCATTATCTATATCCCATACTTCAAATGGCACTTCAACATACTCTTCATAGAGATAATCGGTATATGGAACACCTGCACCACCATCACCATTGGTGCCGCCACCAGGAGGCACTGTAAACCGATGTGCCATTTGGCTTAATCCAGGTCCAAAGCGTATTTCTACGGATACAAACTCGCTTTTGCTGGTAGTAGTATCTTCTTCTAATCCACCATTTAGAAAAGAACCCCCGAAGTTTATGAATTCCATGAAAGGATATGTAGTTGCAATTGCCCTAACAATTCGAGGAATATATTGAGTTTCACCTTCTGTCATTTCTATTTTCCATAAGTCAATGCCGCCAGCATATACAACATTATTTTGAAAAGGATTAACTGCAAGTGCGTGGTTGTAAATACCTTGACCGCCTAATATATCAATATTGTTTCCATTATTTTCTTCTAACAATAAATGCCAAGTACTAGCAGCATCATCACTATAAAATATATCTGTTTCATTCCCAGAAAAATTACTTAATGACATAGCACAAATAATGTTTGTATTTGTTTTAGAAATAGCTAACTCTATTCTAGATCCACCAGCAAGCCCATTACTTGCATCATTCCAAGTCAGACCCGCATCAATAGACTTGAAAACACCAACCCCACTAATTGAAATGTATTGAGTTAGAAAATTTGATGGATCTGCGATAATCTGATCAATTTTTGGTCCAGTTGAAAAAACAACTTCCCAACTTTGTCCTCCATCAACGGATCTTATTACATAAGATTCATCAATTAATGAGAATTGACTTGGGGCTGAATAACCAAGTGATGTAGCTAATACTAAGTCAGGATTATTCGGATCAACAATCACACGACTTATATTTCTAAATCTTTCATCAATAGATGCAGATGCAACGTGTTGCCATGTGTTTCCACCATCTTCTGATTTAAAAATTCCGTCACCATTAAACCTGGAGCCACTAAATTTCTCACCTGTACCAACATATATTATATTAGGGGATGACTCACATAATGCGATTGAGCTAGTTACGAGTGTGGGTAATTCTTTGGTAAGGTGGTTCCAAGTCGTTCCCCCATCGCTGGTCTTCCAAACCCCACCAGAGGCAGATCCTGCTAGCCAGGTATTGAAATTTGGGTCACCAGGTACCTCTACTAAGGCACGTACTCGACCAGGCACATTGGCTGGGCCTCGCTCAACCCAATCAAGGGCCGAAACTTTCTTATTTTTAAGATATGGTGAGTTCTTAGCTTTTACTAATTCATGATAAAGGTGATTGACTGAATAAGCATTTACTCCTTTGCTATTCGTACGGAGCAAATCATATAATTCCGCAAATTTATGGGGCATGTCATAATTAAATGATCCATCTAGCTTGGTTTTACTCCAACTGGAAGGAGTGGCAATGAGTGATTTCTTCTTTTTAACAGGCTCTTTTGATGTAAGTGAAAGGTTCGATTCTTCTAATGTCATAAATGCTGCCACCAATAACACTACTACGCCTGCTATGATCCAAAGTGTTTTTTTCATATTCATATAATTATGCCTCTATTTTTCAGCCTCAGCCACCCGCTGATATATGCGTTTCTTCAATTTCAAATCGTATAAATAATGTTTTTGAGCCGATTCATCAGGTGCTACAATGCCTAAAGTATAGGAGATTTTTAATTGATGTGCATTATGCCAACTCACATATCCTTTCATGACCGACTCTTGATGAATAATGTCACCCGTCTGATAATCCATCACCATATAGGCCAGCTTGTGCTCATACCTCCCAGGTTTTTGATGCATCTTATAAGCCAACACCATTGAGCTATCCTGATTGACCTGGAGCTTCGTATCGGGTCCAAGTTTATCCGAAGCTATCGCCATATGACCCACTTCAGATGTTTGTTTTTGCTCAATTGTTCTGCCTTGGGCCTGCACATCCTGTTTAGGCTGACTCGTTTTGCATCCAAATAAGCAAATATTGACCAGCAGCACGGTTGCTATCAATAATTTTATCGTTCCTAAATCCTTCATATTAGTGCTTATACAAATCTTAAGCCAAATTATTAAAATTTCCAATAAAAATGGGCCAGGTAGTGAATTTTATTTTGGTTTGGCTTGATGAAACGTATTTTATTTATGGTGAATGGACTGACCATAATCTGACTAAATTGAATAGAATTCTCCTAAATAAGATGAGCGCTTAAAAAAAAACTTAAACTTACCCCAAACCAAAAACCCACGTTCCTTTTTCATAAAAATTCAGTTTTTATGAAACTTTTTTTAACCTATTTTCGTTATAAAGTTAGTAGGGTAGAAAAGAATCCAGTTTCATGATCAAATTTTATAGGCAAAATATGGTGAATAGCTCCATTTTGCTCATACTTCTTGGGCTTATTTGGTATAACTATATATATGTTTCAGTATGGAACAGTGCCATTTTGATTGGAATTGCTATGGCCTATATCCTTACAGTTTATCTTTATGCTAATCGGCAAACCAAATCTGCCTATAGAAAACGGGCTTTATGGGTATCAGTATATGCCTTAATGATGAGTGGGGCTTTGTTTGCTGTGCTTGTACAGCAGCCATTTTGTGCAAATACTATGCTCAGTGATCGGTCAATTCAAGCAGATCCCTTATATTTGTTGGTCAAAGCTTACGAGCTATTTACCATATTGATCACGTAATTATTTGAAATTTACTAAAAACAAGCTGTATTGGATATGTCAGCTGCTGGGGTGGCTTATGTTCGCCTTCGCTCACCTATTCTTTTTGTTTGTAGCAGGTACGCTCTATTGGGAGTCTGTACTTTATTATTTTTTGCTAGCAGGCATGTACTTATTGGTCACGCATGTATTACGGCTAGAGGTGCTACTTAAGTCGGATATACAAAAGTGGTGGCCAAATTTTGTGCTGCGCTTAGTATTGATTATTGTATTGCTCGGTGGTATGGTTTACTGCTTCCAGTTGGTGTTATCCTATTTTTTGGGAATCATCGATCTGGCCAAAGACTTTTCCTTTTTCTACGCCCTAGTAAATATCGTTATGTCGGTTATATATTTGGGTATTTGGACGCTTGTCTACTATGTTTATCACTTTGTCAATAGCCATTTTGCCTCTCTCCAATACAAAGCTGCCCTTCATGAGATGGAGTTGAATTTTTTGAAGTCACAACTTAATCCTCATTTTATCTTTAATGCTTTAAATAGTATTCGTGCTTTGGTTGGAACAAGTCCTGAAGATGCTCGTATGGCAGTAACCAAGCTCTCCACGATTCTCAGACAAATGCTCCAAAAGGATAAAACGAAACTCTATACGTTGGCTGAGGAATTAGAGCTTGTGCGAGATTATTTAGACTTAGAGAAAATTCGCTATGAAGACCGCCTGCACATTGAGTGGGAAATTAATGCGCCAACAAATCAACTAATTATACCACCAATGTTGTTACAAACTATTGTTGAGAATGGCATTAAACATGGTATTAGTAAATTGGTAAAAGGGGGGGTAATCTCCATCCGGGCTAGGCATGATGAGGAACACTTATATTTAAGCGTTATAAATAGTGGTAAGTTAGGGCCCGCCGAAAGTACGTCAACAGGCAAGGGACTAGCCAATGCCAAACAGCGCCTTCAACTCATATATGGAGAGCTTGCTCATCTAAGTATTCAAAATATAGCTGATGATAGGGTAGAAACGAGGATTGAATTACCACTTGATAAAAAATAATTTGTATATTTTTTAGAAAAATTATTTGAAAAATACAATGATAATTGTTGAAACGCTCAAAAATATAAATTTTTGAAGATTTTGATCTTGGTTTTGTTCAAAAATTATTAATACTAAAAATGGTAGTCAATAATTTATAAATGAATAAATTTAGCAAAATATATTCAAAAAATTAATGAAATCTACTTTCACGACCCTAATCCTAACTCCCAAGCACTATTCGAACCTCCCAATAAAATTATTTGTTGCTTTGAGCATCCTCTGCTATTTTTTCTGAGCTAAACCTTTTATATTTGTTTTTTCCAATAACCTCAATTCACATGAAAGGCAACCTTAACTTGTTTATATACAACTTGTTTTTATTTTTGTTGTTAGGTGTTTGTTTGTTTTATTCCTGTTCGGAGAGTAAAAAAAAGCACCTCAGTCAAGCAGAATTGGATTCACTACGTGGCCAGCTTACCACCTTACAAATACAGCTAAATGAGCATTGGCAAGCAATCCAAGCGCAAAATGATGCTGAAATGGAGCAGTTTCAAATGTTAATCGAAGAAATGAGCTCAACTGAAGTAGTTCCACAAGATATGGACTCCCTTATGCAAGAATATAATAAGCTTGTAGATTTAAGGTTTGATCAACAAAGTTTAGGAGAGGCTAACGCGATTGACCAATTTGATCAAGCGAAGGGCAAGTTTATTGTATATATGGCCACTGCAATCGAAAATCATCCTCAAAATCCTGCTTTTCCGCCATGGATGGAAGCGATACAAGCAGTGCAGGACCAACAAAATAAGCTCATCTTTATGCGTTCGTACTATGATGAGGCTGTTCGTAAATACAATCAGGTTATTATCGATCATGCAAAACATTGGCCTGAAATTGATAGCGCCAATCAACATCAAATGTTACCATTGTTTAGTGTTGAAGGGGAATCAGCACCAGCATGAGGTTAGCATATTTCGTATTTCTGGTATTATTAGTCACTATCACGAATGCTGCCATTGATTATGCCCATTTATACGATCCGGATGCAAAAATACACCTAAAATATGATTTAGTATACGCTGAAGATCAGCAACACATTAAGGCATATCTTGATTTTAGCTGGCAGACGCGTTCTTCTGGAAGTGATTTTGAATATCATTATGCCATCACGAAGGAAAATAAAAATTCGCCTGAAGAATGGCTATCTATAGATACGATTTTGCATTTGGCGAGCCAACGCCTGATATCCATGGTAAGCTGTAAACTAGGAACAGCGCCAAATTACCTGATGATTCGAGCCAAACACCTCCCGTCTAATACGGAGCAAGTTTATAGTTTACCTCTTGAGAAAGAGGGTAAAACGTTATTTCTATCTAAAATTACGGAAAAGTGGCCATTATTTGAATCATATATTGAGCTTGGCGATACCCTAAAAGTGCATTTTGGTAAAGATTCAGTTTATGTAACGCATTATGGGCAGCAGTTTGAGCCGGCTGACCCGCCATTTTTAATAGAAAGCTCAGCTGCCGAAAAATTCATGAAAGTGGATACGAGCTTTTGGTGGGTGTCAGGAACTCCGCAAAAATTCAATAAAAAAGGCTTGTTTTATGTGCAAGCAGATACGTCCAAACGTAATGGAGCAAGCATATATGTTACTGATCAATTTTACCCTAAGTATACGCTTGCTGAGAATTTATTGCAACCATTATTATACATCAGTACAAATGAGGAGTATGAGCAGCAGGTTAATGCTACAAATGCTAAAGAGGCTTTAGATAAATTTTGGTTGGATGTGGGGCAGTCAGAAGACAAAGCGCGCCGAATAATTCGGGCTTATTATCGTCGTATCACCCGTTCCAATCAGCTCTTTACCAATTATAAAGCCGGTTGGAAGACCGATCAAGGCATGATATATGCCTTATTTGGCGTGCCTGATCTGGTACTTAAAGATGGGCCGCGCGAAGAGTGGGTTTATTATCGAACCGATATTTTACCGAAAATTAACTTTACTTTTTATAAAGTAAAAAATCCCTATGCTCAAAAGCATTTTGTGCTCATTCGAAATAAAAAATACAGTGATTTTTGGTTCAGAACAGTTGATTTATGGCGCAAAGGCAGAACAGGGTTTTAAAAAAAACATCAAATAATGTGGTATTTGGGTTGCATGCCGTGATGGAATGTATCGAGTCGGGCAAGGAAGTCGAAAAAATATTTCTTCAAAAGAATCATCAGGATCGATTTACACCCTTAAAGGAGCTTGCACGGGCGCATAACATACCAATTAGTATGGTGCCAAAAGAAAAGCTCAATCGAATTACCACTAAAAATCATCAGGGTGTAGTGGCTTATATTTCGCCAATTGCGTTTGTGTCGGTCGAGCAAATTATCGAATCCTGTTTTGCGCAAGGGCGAGATCCACTACTGCTGATACTTGATCGTGTAACGGATGTGCGCAATTTTGGAGCAATCATTCGAAGTGCTGCTGGCTTTGGCGTCGATGCAGTTGTAGTACCAGCAACTGGCGGGGCGCTACTCAGTGGAGATGCCATGAAAACATCAGCAGGGGCATTAAGTAGAGTTCCCATTTGTAGGGCGCGATCGCTCTTACGGGTGGCTAAATATTTGCAAGAAAGTGGAATACAAATGATTGCATGCACCGAAAAAGGTGGAAATGAACTATTTGAGCATGAATTAACGGGTCCAACTGCTCTGATTTTAGGTTCTGAAGAAAATGGTATCTCGAGTGATTTACTAAAAATGAGCGATCAGCTCTTAAAAATTCCAATAAGCGGCGTAGAGTCACTCAATGTTTCGGTAGCGGCAGCGGTTGGGTTGTATGAATGTATTCGGCAGCGAAGCTTAAATTCATAAATCTATAACTTGTGGTTCAAGATAAAATACTCAATATAGTCTGGGAGTTTTGTGCCTAAATAATAGGGCAGGTTCATTAGTAGGTAAGGCTTGCCGCCAGGTGTAGTATGCTTTTCAATGCGAAATTCACCTCCATAAAACCTAACTGCATAAGGATGCTCCACTCGCTCAATAAATTGGTGTAATGATTTAAGTGTGCCTGATTTACCTGATTTTATTTCAATGGGTACAACATAGTTCGAATAAGTAAATACAAGGTCTACCTCAGCAGATGCTTGTGTTTTGTCACGTACCCAAAAGTTTGGTTTAGTGTCTCGCTCTATCGATATCGAAATTAATTCTTGTGTTATAATATGTGGGATAATAGCTCCTTTAAATGAGTAGCTTAAATCTTCAATTCCTAGTAAGTCTGCTTGGATATTAAGTGTATAATTGATTATGCCCGTATCCAAAAACTGTAACCTTGGTGACTTCTTAAAATCAGATTGGATTGGTGCTTGTAAATCAGTTGTTGGATAAATTAACCGAATTACTTTAGCTAAATCTAAATCTTTCATGGCCTCTGATACTTCTCTAGATTTGTAGTTTGAATTACCAAAATTTTGAAATTTCACACGTTTATCAAGCACTGATGGCCCTGTATCCATAATATGCCTGAGAATTTTCTTTTCTGAATTGTTTTGACCATACTTCTCTATATCTTGCTTGTAGGTGCTCCAGATGCTTTCATAAATAGTAATAAGATCTGAGAGATTGTTAGTGAATTTATAGTGGGCAATTATTTCGGGCATTCCTCCAATAATAACATATTTATTGAACTGGCTTAGTAATGCTGAATGAGCTGTTTTTTTAAGCGGAACCTCTTGAAGTGCCTCTATGAGTAGCCCCATATCCATGGCGCCGAGGTATTCTATAAAATTTAGGGGGTACATATACAAATACTGAACTCTACCAACCGGAAAACTTTTAACCATTGATAATGCAAATTCTAGCAATGACCCAGCAGCAATAACATGTAATTCTGGAAAGTACTCATAGAAGTATCGTAATAAATGAATGGCTTTAGGAGATTGTTGTATTTCATCAATGAATAATAACGTTGAGCTAAGATTCGTTGAAGGAATTTGATTGGAGAAAAGTATGTTCTCAACAATTAGTTTTACATCATCATACTTTTCAAAGTAATTTACGTGCTGCGGGTGTTCTAAATTAAGGTTGATGAAATGCTCATAATTTTCAGATAGTTTTTCTATTACTGTTGTTTTACCAACTTGTCTAGCTCCTCTGATAATTAAAGGTTTTCTGTTTCTAGCATTTCTCCAAGTATTCAAAAATGTCTCAATATTTCTGTTAAACCTATTCATAGCATATGATTTAGGTTATAAATGTAACAAAACAAAGGGTAATTTTAAAATTTTATGTAACAAAACAAAGGGTAATTTTAAAATTTTATGTAACAAAACAAAGGGTGCTTGTTCTTCACAAACAAAATCCAAGTAAAATTATAAAGAAGACTTCATGCAAATAATGAATAAATAGGGGACAGTTATAGGAAACACTATGTACAAGAAAACCGACAAATATCGAACTTTATTATGCAGGATGTGGACATTATTCTACACCATGCAAAGCTTGTGGGAATGGCAATATAGTTAGCCCCAAGAGATTATAATTTCATTTGATTAAGTGTGTACTTATAAAACATATTTAAGTATTTGCTTAAATAGTTTAATAATCTTAACTTTGTAACATGAATTCTAACAAGGAACAAACTTGCATAAGAGCATTGGCGGATGAAAATCAAATTAGACGTTGTAAAAAGAAGATTGAGAATGTAGGTTCTGATCTTTCTGACTTGGCTACAATTATAGGGCTAATTGGAAATGATACTCGAATCAAGATCCTATATCTAATTCAGTCCGAGAATAGACTTTGCGTTTGTGATTTGAGCGACATTCTTGGAATGACTGTTCCTGCTGTATCTCAACAATTAAGGAAGTTGAAAGATAGAGGGATAATAAGCAGCGAAAGAGAAGGAACAGTTATCCATTATTCTTTAAAGGAGGAATATGTTGAGCTATTTTCCAATGTACTGAACCATAACTCAAATAGAATTTTGATAAAGGCATGAAAAACAATAACAATAAGATAATTGGGATGGGCGTAGTTACAGCTATTGCTGCATCTTTATGCTGTATTACTCCTGTTCTTGCTTTAATTTCCGGGGCAAGCGGATTGGCTTCTTCTTTCTCATGGTTAGAGCCGGCTAGACCTTATTTAATTGGAGTAACAATATTGGTAATAGGGTTTGCCTGGTATCAGAAACTAAAACCAAAGAAAGAAGTTGATTGTGAATGTGATGAAGATCAAAAATTTTCCTTTTGGCAATCCAAAAAATTCCTAGCAATTGTAACTTTTTTTGCAATCCTTATGTTGGCATTTCCTTATTACTCCGGATTTTTTTTCCCCAATAATGAAATGAAGTCCATCAACACCAACAATTCTGACAACGTTGAAGCTATCTTAACTATTGAGGGCATGACATGTACTGGATGCGAATACAGTGTCAATCATGCTATTAATACTCAATTGGGCATTATTGAGTCTGATGTTTCTTATGAGTCTGGAAAAGCCATTGTAAAATTTGATAAAACAAAAACATCTGTTGAGCAACTGACAAAAGCTATTGAAAAAGAAACGGGATATAAGGTAATAAACAAGAAAACTGAGAAACAATGACAAAACGCAAGCAACACTGGGAAACCGTATATGAAACAAAAGGAGATCAGGAAGTAAGTTGGTATCAAGAAATTCCTGTTACTTCTCTCAATCTGATAGATTCCCTAAATCTAAAAAAGGATGATACGATTATAGACATTGGAGGAGGTAACTCAAATTTAGTGGTTCAACTATCTAAGAAAGGATTTAAAAACCTGTCTGTCCTTGATATTTCTGCAAAATCTTTAGAGAGAACAAAACTTAAATTGAAGCAAACTGCTGAAAATATTAATTGGATCGTAACTGATATTTTAGAATTTCAAACATCATTTGAGTTTTCGCTATGGCATGACCGAGCAACTTTCCACTTTTTAACCGAAAAAGAAGATATAGAGAAATATGTAAAACTAGTAGAAAAAGCGATTAAAACTGATGGATTCTTGATTATTGCCACTTTTTCAAATACAGGACCATTTAAATGTAGTGGACTTGAAA
>JAUIFR010000083.1 GCA_030430325.1 Bacteroidia bacterium
CTCAGTTTGCTCAAAAGTGTCGAGAAAAAGGCATCATTTTTATTGGGCCTGACCCTCAGATTATGCAAGCACTTGGTGATAAAATCAGTGCTAAAAAGGTGGCAGTAGAATGTGGCGTGCCAATTATTGAAAGTAGCAAGGAGTCCTTTACGAAGGATGAAGAAGTTATACATGAGGCCAAGCGCATTGGTCTGCCCATTATGCTGAAGGCCGCTGCAGGTGGTGGAGGGCGAGGTATGCGCGTAATTAGGGAAATGGATATGCTCATTACCACCTATCAAGAGGCTAAGCGAGAGGCATTAAATGCATTTGGAGATGATACCATTTTCATCGAAAAATTCATTGATGACCCACGGCACATCGAAGTCCAGATTATGGGTGATCAACACGGCAATATTGTTCATTTGCATGAACGAGACTGTTCTGTTCAACGACGTTACCAAAAAGTTGTTGAAGTGGCACCAGCTTTTAATTTAGAGGATGAAACTCGTCAAAAATTATTTGAATATGCATTAAAAATTGCAAAAGCAGTAAATTATAACAATGTAGGTACGGTTGAGTTTCTTGTTGACGCAAAAAACACCATTTACTTTATTGAAGTAAACCCAAGGATTCAGGTAGAGCACACTGTTACTGAAATGGTAACGGGTATAGATATTGTAAAATCACAAATATTTATTGCGGGAGGTTATGCTTTATCCGAAAAACAAATTAAAATACTCGGCCAAGATTCCATACACGTTAATGGTTATGCAATACAATGCCGTGTAACGACTGAAGACCCCTCTAATGACTTTAAACCAGATTATGGCACCATTGTAACCTATCGTAGTGGCGCAGGCTTTGGTATTCGACTCGATGCCGGTAGTTTATACCAAGGCATGAAAATTAGCCCGTTTTTTGATTCATTATTGGTGAAAATTTCGGCTCAAGGCCGCACATTAGATGGTGCGATTCGCAAAATGATCCGGGCATTGCGTGAATTCAGAATACGCGGTGTAAAAACCAATATTCCGTTTTTAATTAACATATTACACCATGAGACCTTTCATGACGGATTAGCAACGGTAAATTTTATTAAAAATGATCCAACGTTATTTGAGTTAAAATTACAACAGGATAGAGCAACTAAAATTGTAAAATACCTTGGTGAAGTCATCGTAAATGGAAACCCAGATGTAAAGTGGGTAGATCCTTCCAAAAAATTTAATACACCAAAAGTACCAGATTACAACAAGTATGATGCGTTTCCGAAGGGTACAAAAGATTTATTAAACCAACTTGGACCTGAAAAATTCAGCAAGTGGCTGCTTAAGGAGAAAAAAATCCATTTTACAGATACCACGTTTCGAGACGCCCACCAATCTCTGCTAGCGACAAGAATGAGAACCATCGATATGCTCAAAGTGGCTGAGAGCTTTGCTCGTAATCATCCGGAGGTATTTAGTATGGAAGTGTGGGGTGGAGCGACGTTTGATGTATGTCTGAGGTTCTTACACGAAAACCCATGGAGCAGGCTTCGACAATTTCGTGCTGCTATGCCAAATATTCTTCTTCAAATGCTCATTCGTGGTTCTAACGCAGTGGGCTACAAGGCTTATCCAGATAACTTAATTGAACGGTTCATTGTAGAATCATGGCAAAACGGTATTGATATTTTCAGGATTTTTGATTCACTCAATTGGGTAAAAGCAATGGAAACGAGCATTAAGTGTGTTCGAAAGCATACCGAAGGCATTGCTGAAGTTTGCATTTGCTATACCGGAGATATTTTGGATGTAAAACGAACGAAGTATAATTTGAAATATTACACCAATTTAGCAAAAAATATTGAAAATTCGGGAGCGCACATCTTGGCAGTTAAAGATATGGCAGGTTTGCTCAAGCCATATGCAGCAACTGAGCTCATAACTGCTCTAAAAGAAACAGTAAGCATTCCCATTCATCTACACACACATGACACCTCTTCTTTACAAATTGCAACGTATCTTAAGGGAATAGAAGCAGGAGTAGACGTGGTGGATGTGGCTATAGCAGGGCTTTCGGGGCTTACTTCACAGCCTAACTTTAATGCCTTAGTTGAAATGTTACGCTTCCATGAACGGGAGAATCCTGTTGATTTACCAAAGCTCAATCAATTTTCGAATTATTGGGAGACAGTTAGAGAGTATTATTATCCATTTGAGTCTGGCATGAAGGCTGGTACGGCAGAAGTATTTGACCACGAAATACCTGGTGGACAGTATTCGAACTTACGGCCCCAGGCAAATGCCCTTGGACTTGGTGATCGGTTTGAGCAGATCAAACAAATGTATGCCGATGTTAACGAACTGTTTGGAGATATTGTAAAAGTAACACCTAGCTCCAAAGTGGTGGGAGATATGGCCCTTTACCTGGTATCAAATAATTTTACAATTAAAGATGTGCTAGATAAAGGGCACGAAATCTCTTTTCCAGACTCAGTCCAAGCGTTTTTCCAGGGTGATTTAGGCCAGCCTGTTGGTGGTTTTCCCAAAGCGCTTCAGAAAATTATTCTTAAAGACAAAGAGCCTATTCAAGACCTGCCTAACGAGCACCTTGAGCCAATAAATTTTGATTTAGAATATCCAGCATTTGTAGCAAAGTTTCAAGCAGGATTTGTGCGGCCACTTGAGTTTACGGACTTCCTTTCGTGGAAATTATACCCCAAAGTGTTTGAGCAAGCCATTCAGAAGTTTAAGGAGTTTGGTGATATCTCTAGAGTGCCGACGCTCAATTTTTATTATGGCATGAAGGAAAACGAGGAAACGATCATCAATATTGCTGATGGTAAAACAATTATTGTAAGTTTACTCTCTATTGGCCCACCTAATGAAGATGGTCAGCGTACCGTTTTTTTTAAGGTGAACGGTCAAACCAGAAATGTCGAGGTGAAAGACAACTCACTCAATATTGAAAAAGTTACGAACGAAAAAATCGACCCAAGTAACCCGGCACATATTGGAGCTCCATTGCAAGGTTTATTATCAAAAATTTTAGTTGAACCGGGAGAAAAAGTCAAGGAAAACAAGCCTCTATGCATTATCGAAGCAATGAAAATGGAGACAACCATTACGGCTAGCTTTGAAGGCATCGTTCAAAAGGTTGTTCTTGCCTCCGGTACGCTCGTAAATGCAGAGGATTTGGTGATGATTGTTGAATAGAAAATCTCAGCCTGTAATAACATTGATTGAATTTTGCTAAAAATATTCAATAATATTTAAAAAATTTAATGTAATTTGTGAAATTTCTTTAATAAATATAAAAAAAACCATAAATTATAGTAACATTTCGATCTAAAATACCATTAATATAATATAAGGATATTCAACCCATGAGCCAATAAACTAAAAAATCATGTATCAAAACCAACAAACTGAACCAAGCCATCAAAAATCTCGAAGTAATAATAGTGGTAATAGAGAGAAAAGGGTGATTTCAAACATGAGGGTTTCAACAAACGACCGTGAAAGCGAGTTGATTCAACTAATGACCGATGGAAATGATCAATATAAATTGATGTCTGCCCTATTCAAAAACAACGCTCAGTTATTTGACACAGCAAATGGAGGCCATGAAATTGGTATTGGTGCAGCAGGTGAATTTGTTAGATTAATTCAGCAAGCATTGCTAAAACTAGGTTGTATAAATAAACTAAAGGATGGGGATGATGCTAAATATGGAACAGGTACTGAAAAGGCAGTCAAACAATTCCAATCTTCATTTGGCTTAAAAAAGGATGGGATTATTGGTGATAAAACGTTAATTCGGCTTGATCAAGAAATGGCTAAGCTTGAAGCAGTTCGAAATGATAAAATTTCAGATATGCCTATAATTAATGTGAAAGATAATGGTAGAATGAAACCAACTTCGCATAAAATTAACAGAGACTCATTTGATAGTCAAAAAGAGGTTGATAAATTGAAGAAAAATGATGATGCTGGCCCGTGGAAAGATCTCATTGAATATGAGGTTTCAGATGATTACTATAAATATGCCAATCTTAGAATTGGAGAAACACAAGCTCAGCAAAGCTATGAATCTGGTATACCAATGGGTATGTTGCAGTCCGTAAAACGACAGCGCATACAAAATGCCCATAGTGATGAATTAAATCTTGATTATTATTCTGTTACAATTCAAAAACTTCCTGGAAATATGGACATGGAGGCCTTTTTCCAACTCTTACGTGGTAATTTGGATATGTTTCTTGAAGGCGCAAAAGCTACAAAGGGGTTTGATTCAATTAATCATAGAGAAAACGAAATATGGAATTCAGATAAACCACATAGTGCGATCATGTATTTTACAGCGTTGCCATTAGCAGGAATCACAGAGAAAATAGGTGAAAAGATGGCTGTCATGGCAACTGACTATAAAGTAACTTCAAATGCCATGACGTGGATATTTACTCCAGTTTATGCGGATATTATGGGAGTTGGCTTTCATCCGCTTGCAGGAAATCGTCAATTTGGTCTAGTTAAAAATAAAGACAACACCATTACCTTCTATACACGAGGTGTTGATAGACCATATTCTCTTTTAGATGCACCATTTGGAGGTGAAATTTTTAGAGGGGCTCATGAGCTTTGGACCACAATGACAACTAATGTTGAAAATTATATAAATGAAAATGGTGGTAAAGCGGAGCGAAATAAAAACTTCATTTCAAAAAGAATTTCTTGGGATAAAGAACATAAAAAAGACTAGTTATGATTAGATTATTACAAATTAGCGGTGCTATAAGTCTTTTATGTTTGTTTTTAACAGAGATTTATTATTTATTGAATTACCTGAAATACAGATCAATTAGATCTGCTTCATTATTATTCCGGTTGGAAGAGGGGTATTTTACGGTATATTTTGTTATTCCTGGGTTTTTATTATACATAATAAGTTTCTCGGTATGGCTAAATCAATCTAAAACTCTTAAGAACAAACGTGCTGCATATATCATGTATATAATAATAGGAGCAGTGTATATTTTTCTTAAAATTATTATGCATTTCTATGTTGAGAGCCTCGTTATTCAATTTCCAGAAATTAAAACACTAATATTTTAGGCATATTCTATTGTAACCTTATAACAATACTGACTAAACCCGCATTATGATACTGTGATGAATAATACGGGTATAACAATTCAAGTTATTTATTTCATTGACTTGTATGAGCTTCCTATTCAAGCAACGTAGCAATTGCTTTATCGTTGTTATTGTCTTTCGTTACTTGAATAGCCGTTTTACCCTGATTGTCATCTGCTCCAAGTTCGAGTAATTTTTTGATGAGGTGTGTCTCTAATTGGCCAGAAGTTGCTGCACGTATGTGCAACACAGTTTGCCCTAATAAATTTTGACTTCTTTCGTCTTTAAATTGATAAATAATATCGTGAAACATCGAGGCATAGTAAGTTATGGGCTTTTCCGTATCGTAATCTAGCTTACCATCAGGCGTACCCCAAGTCAAATGTATAAAATGCCACTTTGGCGAGCAGGCGTCCCAAGTATACCCATCAAGGTTACTTCCTTTTGCGATTATGGCGCCATCTTCTTTCATTCTAAGCCATTGATTTTCAAATTTATACCCAATAAGATTTGTCATGATCCACTCATCATTGGTGTGTACAAATTTGTATACTTTATTTGCTATTGTAGAAGACCTTTTCATACAGTGAAATAATTACTTATAAATTAATCAATGAATTTTGCCAAATATACTCAAAATAATAACAATTAACGGCTTGATTACGCAGGTATGAAGTTCAAAAAACTATTTTCTACATTAAATAGTTCACCACAAATTGAAGTAACAAGCTTTTTACGGAGCTCGCTTGGGCGAAGACCTTGCCCTAGGAGCACCATCATTTTTGTAGTTGCGGCCTCAAAAGTCATATCTGCACCGCTAAGCACACCAATTTCCTTCAACTCAGCGCTAGTGGCATATTGGCCTTGAATCACACGTCCGCCAATGCATTGAGAAATATTGATAACAACGATACCTTGGTCAATAGCATTTTTTAGTAGTTCAATAAACCATTTGTCGGTAGGTGCATTGCCCGCTCCATATGTTTCTAGTACAAGCCCCTTGAGGTTTTTCATACCTAATATGGCTTTCACATATTCTTGTGATATGCCCGGAAAAAGTTTCAGCACACCAACTTGTGTACAGAGGGAATCTACCCAAATAATTCTTTTTTTCTTTTTTATAGGGAGCAAAGCACCTTCATTAAAGTGAATATAAGTGCCTACTTCTGCTAGTAATGGATAATTTTCCGATTCAAAGGCGTCAAACTGTACGCTTTCTGTTTTTTTTGCTCTATTGGCCCGTATGAGCCGATTACTGAATAAAATAGCCACTTCGGTAACCATTGGCGTGGTTAAATTTCTCTTGGCAAGTGAAATTTCAATAGCTGTAACTAAGTTTTCCTGAGCATCTGAACGCGCCACACCAACGGGTAACTGTGCTCCAGTAAATATCACTGGTTTGGTCAGGTTTTGCATCATAAAGCTTAGGGCAGAAGCTGTAAACGCCATAGTATCAGTGCCGTGCAAAATAATAAACCCGTCGAAGTCATCATATGCCTGCCGAATAATTTGGCAAATTTCAATCCAATGGTTTGGTTTTACATTGGAGGAGTCGATAAGATCATTAAACGAATAAACGGCTAATCCTATTTGGAAGCTTTTAAGGGCTGGTATATGATCTATAATATTTTGAAAATTAAAAGGAACAAGGCTTCCGTGTTTGTCTTTGACCATTCCTACCGTACCACCTGTATAAATAATCAACAAGTTGGCTTGTGGAGATTTAGGAGCAGCGGTATTTACTTTAACTTTCGTGTATAGCATCTTCCTGTAAATTTAAAACGAATATCCCGATGCTCCAATTCATTTTACAAATTCATAAGAAGTAAACCGCAAAACCTTGAACATCAAAAAAGTGCAATAAATAACCAAAATTTGGCCTATAAAATTGCATTTTTTAAAGAAAACACTCAGAGTTTGATCAATATTAATAAAACACCAAATTTTAAAATTGTAAAAAAAGCTATACTTTTAATGTATGAAGACCACACTTAAAAATGTTTACTTGAATGACGAAGTAGTTGACATCCTGATTTCAGATGGCATAATCGAAAAAATCGAAAGTAACTTGCCTGATTCTGGAGATCTTATTAACGGGAATGGCCACATCGTAATACCAGGGATGATTGATCCGCATACCCATATTCGAGATATGGAGCTTGCTTACAAAGAAGATTGGGAGTCTGCTAGTAATGCTGCATTAGCCGGAGGTGTCACAACTATATTTGATATGCCGAATACAAAGCCAGCTACGATCAATCTAGATGGTTTTAAGAAAAAAATCGAAGCGGCAAAAAAGTCAACAGTACATCATAAGTTTTTTATTGGTGCTACTAACCATAATCTTAGAGATGTGGAAGAGATTTTGAAAGGTGACCAGGCAGAAAATGCCGCTGGAATTAAAATTTTTATGGCCTCCAGCAGTGCTAACGAGGTGGTTGAAGATCCGGGCATCTTAAAGGCATTTTTTGAGTTAGCTAAATCATATGATAAAGTGGTGGCAGTGCATTCGGAGGATCAGTCGTGCATACTAGAGCATGAGCAGAACTTTAGTGCCAATGACCCACTTTTGCATAACAAGATTCGTAATAGAAAATGCGCAGCAATATCTACAGAAATACTACTTAAATTGGCAGATGAAGTTGGACATAAATTATACATAGTACACACCTCGACCTGGGAAGAGATTGACATGATCCGCCAGTACAAAAGGCATAAATCGAATGTGTATTGTGAGATATCACCACATCATTTGCTGATAAATGAAAGCCTAATGGAGAAAGTGGGTAATTTTGGTAAGGTAAATCCGCCATTAAGGACAGCTCTTGATAATGAGAAGCTATGGGAGGGTATTCATGATGGCACCGTTGATTCTTTTGGGAGCGATCATGCCCCACATGGGTTGGATGAAAAAAAATTACCTTATTTGGAGGCTCCCTCTGGGTTTCCTGGTTTGGAGACAAGCTTGCCCTTATTGCTAAATGAAGTAAATAAAGGGAGGCTGAGTCTTAAGAAACTAACCGAATTATGCTCTACAAACCCTTCAAAAATATTTAATTTGTACAAACGCGGTCAGGTGGCAGAAGGATATATGGCAGATTTGGCCATTATTGATATGGGGCGATTATGGCAGATTGACCCTACGGATTTTTATACTAAGGCTAAGTATTCACCCTATGCGGGAATGAGTGGCCGGGGTAACGTGATCATGACGTTGGTAGCAGGTAAGTTAAAATATAATATTGATGACAAAGCAGCAGTTTATTCTTAGGCTCCATGAGATTGGTGCTCTAAAATTTGGAGAATTTACCCTGAAAAGCGGTTTGGTTTCTCCATTTTATATTGACCTTCGGCTTATCATTTCTTATCCGGATCTTTTGGACGCTGTAACTAATCTATTTGTTGATAAATTGCAAGGTTTATCATTCGATTTTATTTCAGGGATTCCATACACGGCTATGCCCATTGCTACGCGAGTTGCCGCAGCACTTAAAAAGCCCCTTCTTGTAATGCGAAAAGAAGAAAAAAACTACGGAACAGGCCAAAATATCCTCGGACAATACAAAAAAGGCGCAAAATGCTTGCTGATTGATGACCTCATTAGCACAGGAGAGAGTAAAATGGAGACAGCGGAAGCCTTTGAGAAAGAGGGAATTTACATTGAAGATATGGCTGTAATTATTGATAGGAGTGCCACTGGAGGCGCTTACCTTAAAGATAAAGGGTATAATTTGTACAGCTTATTTCATCTAGAAGAAATCACCACGGTGCTTAGTAATGAGGGTGTTCTAACGGCAGATACTATCTCAAAAATCACGCATTTTGTTAAAAATAGTGATCAACCAACCAACCAACCAAGTAATGCACTAGCAAAAAAAGTAGGGGATGCCATAAACAAAAAACAGTCTAATATTGTATTATCATTAGATGTTACTACTCAAAAGGAATTTTTTGATATTTTACAGAAAGCGGCACCACATATATTTATGGTGAAAACACATGTGGATATCTTGGAGGATTTTGAACCATCGTTTATTAAAAAACTAAAAAGTATTGCTGAACAAGAGGGCCTTTTAATATTTGAAGATCGAAAATTTGCCGATATTGGGAATACCGTTCGCAAACAATATCGGGAAGGTGTGTATCGCATGGCGGAATGGGCTGATTTTATTACGGTGCATTTGATGCCTGGAGAGGCAATACTTGACGGGCTATTTGAGGGGACTAGTGATCGAGGCGCCCTTTTATTGGCAAAAATGTCATCTAAAGGGAATTTACTAAACGAAGGCTACGCGCGTAAAGTATTTGATATCGGAAAGAATTATCAGCAGTGGGTAGCTGGTTACATTGGCCATGGTAATTCGGTAGAGGAGATTACAAGGCTGAAGAAAAAAGTGCCGCCAGGGCAATTATTATTTATGCCTGGGGTAAAATTAGGGGCAGGAGGTGATGCATTTGGCCAGCAGTATGTGCGGCTTGAAGATGCTGTACAAGGCGGAGCCGATGCCGTAATAGTTGGTAGGGGAATTATAAAATCAGATCATGTTGCACAAACGGCATTGCAATATCAGCAAACAGCTTGGAAGGTATTAAGAAGGTATTAAATAATAAAAAAGGACTCATTAATTAATCTTATATAATATGAATGTAGCACAAATATTTGAAAACAATCAAAAGTGGGTAGAGCAAAAATTGGACCTTGATAGTCAGTATTTTGAGCGGTTATCAAAGGGGCAGAATCCTGAGGTACTTTATATTGGGTGCTCGGATAGCCGGGTGACCGCTGAAGATATGATGGGGGCACAGCCAGGGGAGATTTTTGTTCATCGTAACATCGCCAACATGATAATTAACACGGACTTGAGCTCGATGTCTGTCGTAAATTATGCTGTTAATCACCTTAAAGTAAACCATGTAGTTGTATGCGGACATTATTTTTGTGGGGGTGTAAAAGCCGCAATGGGCTCAGCTGGGCTAGGTATTTTGAACCCATGGCTGAGGGAGATCAGAGATGTTTATAGACTACATAAAGCTGAACTAGATTCAATTACAGATGAGGATGCGCGCTACAATAAATTAATAGAGCTAAATGTTCAAGAACAGTGCACTAATCTAATTAAAAATGAAGATGTGCACACGGCCTTTGAGGAGCGTGGTTTGCAAGTGCATGGGTGGGTGTTCGACATTGCATCAGGCAAGCTCATCGATTTAAAAATTGATATAGAGGCAATTGCTAATCAATACTTAAATATTTACAAGCTTAGCTAAATTGAAATTGGACTTTTTGAAGAAATATTCTTTGAAAAGTCCAATAAATATATTTATTGAATATAGTTTAGATAAAACTTCACTTTTTTCTCCTCCATAAAATTAGTATTTTGTGTTTAATTAGCCATCAATTTATTTTACTGTGAAAAAACGCCATATCTATGTTTATCTCACGGTGCTATGTTGCACTTTTTTATGCCTTTATTTACTTGTCGCTCGAGAAAAACCACCAATTGAGTTACCACAAAGTCCATCATACGTTATGGGTCGGGCCGAGCAAGTAGATGCTAGGTTGCAATACACCAATAATTTGCTCATTAATCCAAGAACAAAAAATTTACCACCAAATATTATAGCTCGTGAACGTGCCTTTGTTCAACAGATTCCTGCTAGCTCAAGTAAAAAGTCTCGCGTAAAAAAGATCGCAAAATATGATTGGCAACCCCTTGGCCCTAATAATGTAGGGGGGCGTACTCGGGCTTTGGCCATAGACCAGAATAATGAGTCCGTTATTATGGCTGGAGGAGTAAGTGGAGGTATTTGGAGAAGTGAAAATAATGGAAATTCTTGGCAAAAAATAACGAGTCCGCTTCAAATGCACAATATTACTTGCCTGGTGCAGGATCCACGCGATGGCCACACGAATACTTGGTATTACGGTACCGGTGAGATTTATGGTAACTCAGCGAGTGCAACAGGTGCGCCCTTCAGAGGTGATGGTATTTTTAAGTCTACAGATGGGGGCAATACTTGGAATATTCTCCAATCTACTGCTTCAAGCACCCCTCACCAATTTGATTTACCCTTTAATTATTGTTGGAATTTGGTAATAAACCCTACCAACCTGGCTCAACAAGAGTTATATGCTGCCGTATTTGGGGGAATAGTGCGGTCAGTTGATGGGGGTACTACTTGGGCAACCGTACTAGGTTATGATCTTTTAGAAAATCAGGAAGATTTAAACCAGATACCTGCCCCTTTCTTTACCGATATTTGTGTTACGGAATCTGGTGTATTTTATGCCAGCCTAAGTCACACGATACCGCGTGAAGAATTTGGAGTACTCCATGGTGTATTTCGCTCTGAAGACGGCGTTAACTGGACTAAAATTAGCCCAGATGCGGCTACTACTTTTTCTAGAAGAATCGTCATGGACTATGCCAAAACAAACGAAAATATAGTTTATTTTTTAATGGATGGAGGTTTTCCTGTACTATTAAAATATGAGTATATTGGTGCTAATGGACAAGGCTTGAATGGGCTATGGCAAGATTTGACCCCAAATCTACCAGATTTTAAACCCCCAGCTGGGGAATTAAATTTTCAAGGCTCATATAATATGCTAATTAAGTCACATCCTACCGAAAATGCCCTATACATTGGTGGCACTAACTTGTATTTATCGACGGATGCTTTTCAGAGTAATGGGCAAACATATTGGGTGGGTGGTTACGACCAAGTAAATGATTTTAGCCAATATGATGGGCATCATGCAGATCAACACGCACTGGCATTTTACCCAAGTGACCCGCGCAAGATGCTCTCTGGGCATGATGGGGGAGTTAGTTATACGTCTGATAATTTGGCAGATACAATCTCTTGGACGAGCTTGAACAACGGCTATATTACCTCCCAATATTATTCAGTTAGCTTAAACCCCTCTACAACAGACCAGCTCATGGCGGGAGGCATGCAAGATAATGGTACTTTCGGGACAATTGGTACAACAAATTGGAGTGAAATAGTTGGGGGAGATGGTGGCTATACTGCAGTAACTAATTATAATGAGCATATTTATATCTCTTTTCCCTTTAGTGAAATCTATAGAATGCATATAAACGATGACCTCGACACGTATAATTTTGCTCGAGTAGACCCATACAGGGAAGATACCAACGTTACCAATCCGTATTTATTTGTAAACCCCTATTTACTAGACCCAAATAACCCCAACCGCATGTATTTGGCTGCTGGTAATGAGATTTGGTATAATAGCAATTTAAGTCAGATACCTACGGGTCGACAAAACCCTACAACTGTAAACTGGAGGCTTGTCGCAAAAGTTGGGCCACAGCATCAAATCACGGCGCTTGCACTGGCCGATGAATTAGATAGAACGGTGCTTTTAGTGGGCACCAACCAGGGTAAAATTTTTAAAATTATAAATAAAGAAGGTGTTTTTACTGAATTATTGATGCTAAACACACCACAAAGTATGCAAGGGGCCTATGTTTCAAGTATTAATTTTAATGAAAATGCCGCTTCGGAGTTTGTGTGTTCGTTGTCAAACTATGAAGTGATTAGCATTTACAGAACAACAGATGGTGGAGATCATTTTCAGTCGATCAGTGGAAACTTAGAAGAATTTGACGATGGTTCTGGTAGCGGGCCCTCTGTTAGGTGGGTAACCATACTGCCATTGAGTGATGAAAATCTATATCTTGCAGGTACCACTGCTTGATTATTTGTTACCACTCAATTAAATAATGACCAAACAATTTGGGAATTTGAAGAAAATATTGGAAATGTGGTTGTGTCGATGATTCGAACCCGCACACTTGATGGTAAAGTGGCAGTAGCGACGCACGGAAATGGCGTATATTCTACGAAAGTCGATGAAGCGCGGTATATTCCTACTGATCATCCAAGTACTCCACTATCAATAGGTAGCCCCTATCCAAACCCAAAGGACCTATCAAGCGAAGTGCCAATCAAAGTTCCATTTTATATTCCAAAAGATGGGCATGTGTTTGTGGGATTATTTAATAATCTGGGTAAGCGTATAATGGTGATGGCAGATGCTATTCATTACCAAGGAATGAATGAAGTGAGTTGGAATGGCAGGTTACCTGATGGGAGCATTGTCTCTAAAGGTGTTTATTATATTTCCCTAATTTATAATGATGAGATACATACCAAAAGGGTAGTTTTACAATGAATTGTTGAGTAATGGACTACTTAGTATACGGTTTAATAACGTGCTGTTGCTGTTTTTAAGAGATTGTAGGCCAGATAAATGCTTCATGTTATGACAATCACTGCCAATGAAGTGAATTTTGTCTTCTTCTTGTAATTTGGTTACTATTTTCAGTGCCGCCTTGCTATAGTACCCTGCAATGGATAACATATTCACTTGGAAGAGCACACCAAGCGCATGTAGTTTTTGGATAAGACTTGGGTCACTTTGAATATACGTATAACGTTCGGGGTGTGCCAATATAGGATTAATACCCAGGCTTTTTAGCATAAAAATAGCTTCTTCAAGTAAGTATGGTTTATTCATAAACCCAGTCTCAAACAAAAGGTAGTTGTCGCCAAATAGCAGTAACTCTTCCTTATTCTCAATTAATTGAAAAAAAAATTCATCCAAATAATATTCTGCAGCTGCTTCGAGCTCCATATTTATATTATTTTGTGCTATTTGATCTCGTACTATTTTGAGCTGTTCGTGAATAATCTTGGGTGTGTTCGGGTAATAATCAGCCATAATATGAGGCGTAGTTATTATTTTTTTATAGCCAAGTTCGCTAAGTCCTTTAATGATGTCAATCGAATCCTCAATAGTTTGTGCGCCATCATCTATCCCAGGAAGTACATGCGAATGTACATCTATACGGGGAAAAATTACAGGTTTACTTTTTTTTCTGAAAAAGAAATTCATTTATTTTTCTTTTCGGGGCTTTCTGAATAATAACCGTATCCGTAGCCATACCCATATCCGTAGCCATACCCTCTTTTGCTTAGCTTGATCGAGTTCAAGATAATCGAAATATTAGTATAATTATTGATTTTCATCAATTTATTGAGGGTTTTTATGAAAGATCTTTTGGAATAGCCTGATCGTACTACATAAATGGGGAGGTCGACATGCTTCATGGCAATAGCCGCGTCAGTTACTAAACCTACCGGTGGCGTATCTAAGATGATGACATCATACTGTTCCCTCAGCACCTTCATCAATTCAGTAAAATTTTTACTTAAAAGTAATTCTGAAGGGTTTGGCGGTATAGGACCTGCCGGTATATAATTTAAATTTGGCATTGGGGTTTTACAAATACATTCTTCTAAGGTGCAATTATTAATTAGCAGTGTAGATAGCCC